>JAJXXG010000434.1 GCA_021781255.1 Acidobacteriota bacterium | reverse complement strand
GAAGTCCACGCATCCTTTGCCCAGCTCGGGATAAAGCCCTCTCCGCATCGAAGTAAAGTAGTCCCACCCTTCATCGCGGCATCGCCGCGAGACATTCGGCTCGATATCTTTCAGGTGCACGTACCAGATTCGTTCCTTGAAGCGATCGAGCGCCGCTTTCAGATCGATCTCCTCCCGGCCGGTTCCATGCACGTAGTGCCCGGTGTCAAACACCAGTCCCAGGCTTTCTCCATGGGTCAGGTGAAGCAGCATCTCAATCTCATCCGGAGTCTCCACGTACCCGGCGCAGTGATGATGAAATACCGTGCGCAGTCCTGTTTCGCTGAACACGGCCTCCGCCACCCGGTCCGCCCCGCCGGCAAAAACAGCCCATTCGTCCCTGCTCAGTCCGTCCTCCGGCCGGATTCGCCCTGCCAGCGCGGTTCGTTTCGGATCCGTGCCGTTATCGTCTGCCAGCACCAGAAACGGCGCCTGTGTCGTAGCCACCGCCGCAATCAGTTTCGCTGTCTTCACGGCCCTCGCTGTGCCCTCGGCATGCGCGGCAGGATTTCTTAGCGCCACCGGCACAAACGCTCCCAGCATCGTCACCTGGTTCCGCTCTTTCAGCTCCTCGCTCAGCCGTGTCGGATCGGTCGGCATGTAGCCCCAGTCCCCCAGCTCCGTCCCTGTATAGCCCGTCTCCACCAGCTCGTCCAGCATTTGGTTGTACTGGATTGCCTGGCTCAGATCCTGATGTTCCAGCGATCCCCACGAACAGGGCGCGTTGCCAACCAGCAGTTCACGCATGCATCCTCCTTTTCCTGCGCAATCTCTGCGCCTGCTCCCGTCGCCGGCGCGGCGTCTGCGTCGCCGTATCCCGGCGGCAATGCTGTCCATACGATCCGGCATCGAAGACAATCCGGCCGGTGAAGGGACGCCTCTCATCGCTTCGCGATAACCGGGCGTCTCCATGCGCCTGTGCGCCAGTGACCGCGAAATGAAGGCTCGTCCCTCCGCGGCGGTTGCTCAAAACTTCCGGCTCCAATCCTTGGGCCACCGCTCCACCACGACCTTCGTCTGCGTATAGAACTCCACTGCGTGCTGCGCCTGCGCGTGCAGGTCTCCAAAAAAACTCTCGCCCCATCCGCTGAATGGAAACGTCGACATCGGGGCCGCGACGCCCACATTGATGCCCACGTTGCCTGCATTCACTTCGTAGCGAAATCGTCGCGCATGCGCGCCGTCGGTCGTAAAGATGCAGGCCATATTGCCGTAACTCCGGCTGTTCACCAGTGCAATCGCTTCCTCGATCGTTTGCGCGTGAATCAGGCTCAGCACCGGTCCAAAAATCTCCGTGCGCGCGGTTTCGCACTCCGGCGGCACCTCATCCAGAACCGTGGGCAATACGAAGTAGCCATCCTCGTATCCCGCCACCTTCTTGCCCCGCCCATCCACCAGCACGCGCGCCCCTGCCTGCTCGCCCTTGGCAATCAACCCTTCGATGCGAGCCCTGCTCTCGGCTGAGATCACCGGGCCCATCTCCACGTCGGGCAGAGCGCCATAACCCGTCTTGCGATTCTTGGCTGCCGCGGCAATCTGGTCGGTGAAACCTGCCCGTGCCTTGCCCACAGTAATTGCCACCGATGCCGCCAGGCACCGTTGTCCTGCGCAGCCAAATGCTGAGTCCGCCAGAATCCGTGTCGTCATCTCCATATCGGCGTCCGCCATCACCACGACTGGATTCTTCGCGCCTCCCTGGCACTGCGCCCGCTTGCCATTCGCCGCCGCGCGGCTGTAAATATACCTCGCGGTTGCCGTCGATCCGACAAAGCTGATGGCCTGAATGCCCGGATGATCCAGAATCGCATTCACCGTATCGCGTCCGCCGTTCACCAGTTGCATCACGCCCGGCGGAAATCCCGCGGCCTGGATCAGTTCGAACAGTTTTTGCGACGTCAGCGGTACGCGCTCCGAGGGCTTCAGCAAAAAGCAATTGCCTGCCGCTACGGCATAAGGGAAAAACCAGAACGCGATCATTGCCGGAAAGTTGAACGGCACAATTGCCGCCGCCACGCCCAATGGCTGCCGGATCATGTGCTCGTCGATGCCCCGCGCAATATCCTCGCAGTTCTTGCCCTGCATCAGGATCGGCATCGCGCACGCCGTCTCCACGTTCTCCACCGCGCGCAGAATCTCCGCGCGGCTCTCGGCCAGCGTCTTGCCGCATTCGCTTGTAATGCAGAGCGCAAGTTCCTCGCGGTGCTCCTCCAGCAGCGTCTTCAAACGGAACAGCGGCTGAATGCGGTCCACCACCGGTGTGCGCCGCCACTCGATAAATGCCTGTTCCGCCGCCGCCACGGCTGCGTTCACGTCTGCCGCCGGTGAAAGCGGAACCTCCGCCAGCGTCTCTGCCGTAGCGGGATTGATCACTTTCAGCGTCTCGCTCCCGCTTGAAGCCCGCCACGCGCCTTCGATAAAGTTCTGCAACCGCTTCATCCTTGCTCCTTCTTCCGGTGTCCTGTCCCCGAAATCTGCATTAAAACCATGCCGCGCCCCTGCGCAGCGCAATCTGTGTTTTTGCGGCTTGGCGTAGTCAGCAATCCCGATCCGCCGCATCCTGGTTTTGCTGCGGCTGCCGATCACTCCGCGCTGGCTCCCGCCGTCCGCTCTGGGCCCGCATGGCAGTTCCCTCAGTCGGCCGTCTGCAACTGCGATCTCCTGCTGATCCCGCCATCTATAAATGCCGCCGTTCCTGTCCGCGTGCCTCTTCGTAGCGCGCCCTTGCTTCGCGCACGCTCTCCGTCTCCGCCACTTCTGCTACCGCGACGTCCCACCACGATTCGTAGCCTGGCACGCTCGCCTCCGTATCGGTTTCCACGACGATGACCGTCGTGCGGTCTGCTGCCTTCGCTGCTCCGAGCGCGTCTTTTAGTTCCTCCAGCGTGTTGGCCTTGATTGTGTATGCGCCCAGGCTGCGCGCATTGGCCGCGAAATCCACCCTGAGCGGTTCGCCGTCCAGTTGCCCGGTCGCCTCGCTGCGGGCGCGATAGCGGGTGCCAAACCCGCCCTCCCCAAGCGCCCGGCTCAGGCTGCCGATGCTGGCAAACCCCTGGTTGTCCACCAGCACCACGATGACCTTGATTCCCTCCTGCACTGAAGTCACGATCTCCGTGGGCATCATCAGGTACGTGCCGTCGCCAAGAAACACATACACCTCGCGCTCCGGATCGGCCATCTTCGCCCCCATCGCGCCCGGGATTTCGTACCCCATGCAGGAGTAGCCATACTCCATGTGATAGCCATTCGGCGCGCGCGTCCGCCACAGCTTGTGCAGATCCCCGGGGTGGCTCCCGGCTGCCGATACCAGTACATCCCGCTCGTCCGCCGCCTCCCAGATCGCCCCGATCACCTCGCTCTGCGCGGGCTTTTCTGCATCTCCTCCTGGCCCGTTCTTCAAGTGGAAGAGGCGGTCGACTTCCGCGTCCCACTGGGCGCGCAGGTCTGCAATCTCCAGTCCGTACTTCGCGCTTACGTGGTAATCCCCCAGGGCCGCGGTCAGTTGTTCCAGCGCGACGCGCGCATCGGCAACCACGGGAATTGCGCCCACCTTGTACGCATCGAACTCCGCGGTGTTGATATTCACAAACCGCACTCCTGGCTCCTGAAATGCCGTCATCGAGGCGGTCGTAAAGTCCGAGTAGCGCGTGCCAATGCCGATTACCACGTCCGCCGTTTTTGCCAGACGGTTTGCCGCCAGCGTCCCCGTCGCGCCTATCGCGCCCACCTCTTGCGCATGGTCCCACGCCAGCGATCCCTTGCCCGCCTGCGTCTCCGCCACCGGAATTCCAGTCCTGTCTGCAAAGGCGCTGAGCGCCTTCGAGGCTTCGCTCATCAGCACTCCGCCCCCGGCCACGATCAGTGGGCGCTTTGCGCTCCTCACCGCGTCCACCGCGCGCAAAAGCGAGACCCGGTCCGGCTGTCCGCGCCGGATGAGCCATACGCGCCGCTCAAACATCTCCGCCGGATAGTCGAACGCCTCTGTCTGCACATCCTGCGGCAGCGCCAGTGTGACCGCGCCGCATTCCGAGGGCGAGGTCAGCACGCGCATTGCCTCCGGCAGGCAGGTGATCAGTTGCTCGGGCCGGTAAATGCGGTCCCAATAGCGCGACACGGGCTTGAAACAATCGTTTACCCCCGTGTCCTGTGTCGCCGGAGACTCCAGTTGTTGCAGCACCGGAGCCACGTTGCGCCGCGCAAAGATGTCGCCCGGCAACAGCAGCACCGGCAGCCGGTTGATCGTCGCCAGCGCGGCTCCCGTAATCATGTTGGTTGCGCCCGGCCCGATCGACGATGTGCACGCAAACGTCCGCAACCGGTTACTTGCCTTGGCAAACCCCGCGGCCATGTGAACCGCCGCCTGCTCGTTGCGCACCAGGATGAAGGGGAACTCGGGATTTTCCCGCAGAGCCTGCCCGATTCCCGCTACGTTGCCGTGCCCGAAGATGCCCAGCGCGCCTCCGAAGAATGCGTGCTCGCGCCCATCCCGCTCCACGGACTGCTGTTTTAAAAACTCAATCAGTGCCTGGGCCATCGTCATGCGCCGCGTCTTCATTCCCGTGCCTCGCTTTCTCCGCCTCGACTCCGCCGCGGCCCTGGCCGCCTTGCGAACAACCACCCCGCGTTCCATCCGTTCCTGCGTCTTTGGTTCAATGCGCGGAGCCGCGGAGATCCAATTCGTTAGAATTCACGCGCTCAAAGGCCCGGCTCCGTTACTTCACCACCGGTACCCGCGGGTCTTTTTGCTTCCACTCCCTGCGCACCCACGCATAATCCGGATCGTCCGACGCCGCCAGCGACCGCGCCGATCCTGCCAGGGCGTTCAGGTAATACGCGTTATATCCGTGCGCGGCCACCACCGGGTGATAGCCCTCCGGAACCAGCACCAGCTCCTCGTCCCGGACCGTGATGGTCTCGTCGATCCGCCGGTCCGCCGTATACACCTTCTGGATCGCAAAACCCTCCGGCCGCTCGATCCGGTAGTAGTAAATCTCCTCCAGATCCACCTCCGCCGGCGGGTTATGAACGTCGTGCTTGTGCGGAGGAAAACTCGACCAGTTGCCCGCCGGCGTGTACACTTCCACCACGATCAGCCGGTGCGCTGCAAACTCCGGCGGCAGCATGGAGTTGATCTGCCGTGTCGCATTTCCCCCTCCGCGCAGCTCAACGCCTACATCCCCCGGCGTCACCAGCCGCGCCGGAAACTCCTCTTCTGCGCGCGCGTAGCAAAGCGCCAGATCGCAATGCGTCTCTGTGCTCACAGTAAAGCTGGTCCGCACCGGAAGATAGAGCGTAAACGGCATGCCGTCAAACACGTGGGCGCGCCCGCCAAAGCGCATCCATTCCCCCCGCGAGCTCCTGACCGAGCACTCGCCGCCCAGTACCACGATCGCCAGCTCGCGCGCTCCTGTTTCGCCGCTGTAGGTCCGGCCGCCCTCGAGCCTGCGCGTCTCAAATGCAAGGTACTCGAACCCGAAATCGTCCACCCGGTCCCGGAACCGCTCCGGTCGCACCAGCAAATCTGCCATCGTTCCTCCAGGTTCAGCCTGCGCGGCCAATCCGCCTGCCTTGGGGGGGGCGGAACGTCCATTGAAACGACCCGGACCAGGCGCTCGGTGCCGGGTGAATCCAAAGCTGCACACGTGTGCACCAAACCATCATCCACACCCTAATCCACCCTGTCAACTGCTGCCCCGGCTCCCCGCGCTTCCCACCCTCGCCGCCGCCGCGCCCCTCCTCCCGCTCTCGGACAGGACTGTCCGAACACATGTCCCATCAAGCTGTCTGAGGGGTGGCTTTAACCCTTTGCTACTCTGCCGGTTGGTGGACCCCGGCATGAAGTCGAACCGCCGGGGCAGGCGATGCCTGCCGTGCGATCGCTTCCATCGTGCTTGTATTGGGTATTTGTCCCTGCCGGCGATCCATCATGACCATGTGCCGTGCACGGAGCCTGAAGTGCACAGCCGCGGCTGCGCGCTCACCGGAAGAACAGGCTCCGCCTTGCGGCAATCTTTCCCTACAGCGCCATCCCGCCCGAAACTTCGATCCTCTGCCCGTTTACCCAGCGATTCTCCTCTGAGAGCAGTGCCGCTATCATCGGTCCAATGTCGTCCGGAACGCCGGCGCGCCCCAGTGCGGTAAAGCCGGCTACCATCCTATTGATCTCCGGATTGTCCCGCACCATGCCGCCGCTGAAGTCCGTTTGAATGGCGCCAGGCGCCACCACGTTGGCCGTGATGCGGCGGGCTCCAAGCTCCTTCGCAAGGTAGCGCGTCATCACTTCAACCGCGCCCTTCGCCGCGCCATACGCCGAGCTGCCGGGCAGCGCAACGCGCGTGAGACCCGATGAAATATTCACAATCCGCCCCCCATCCTTGATGAGCGGCAGCAGTTTCTGCGTCAGAAAGTACACGCCCTTGACGTGTACGTTGAAAATCTCGTCGAACTGCGCCTCGGTCGTCTCGGCAAAGCCGCTGTGGAGCGATCCTCCCGCGTTATTCACCAGGAAATCGAATCGCTCCCGTCCCCAGGCTTCAAGCGTTTTGCCGGCTTCTGCCACGAAGCCGTCAAACTCGCTCAGCTTGCCCGTATCCAGCCGCAGCGCCGCGGCCTTGCGGCCCGCCGATCTAACTTCGCCAATCAGGCTTTCTGCCTCGTCCTGGCGCGCTCGATAGGTAAATAGAATGTCCACGCCGCGCCGTGCAAGATGGATTGCAGTATTGCGGCCCAGGCCGCGGCTCCCTCCGGTGATGATCGCAACTGTGTCCGTCATATGTCTTTGTTCTCCGTTCCTCGTTGACATTTCCTTGTTGATCCCTTGGATGCGCCGCCGCGCTCATGATCCGGCGCCTCTTGGCCGGCATGTCCGCGCCGGAATCGCATCCGCAGAGACGCACCTTCAGGCAGGGCGCATGTTCGCAAGATCGCTCAGCAGGCCCGGCCCCGTTGGGTTCCACCCCAGCCGCTGCCGTGTCAGTGCGCTCGATGCCGGCATATCGACGCCGGCAAACATTGCGAGCCAGCCGAAATGCCCCTGCGCCTCCTCGGCGGACAGGCTGCGCACAGGCATCTTCAGTCTCTCGCCGATCACCTCCGCGATCGCGCGCAACGATATGCCCTCTTCCGCAACCGCGTGGTATCTGCTGCCGGGCTCGGCCTTCTCCAGCGCCAGCCGATACAGGCGCGCCACATCCAGAACATGTGCCGCCGGCCAGCGGTTCTCGCCCGCGCCAATGTATGCTGAAGCTCCCTTCGTGCGTGCCGCCTGCACCGCATAGGTCAGCAAACCCTGTTTCTCCGTATCGTGAACCTGCGGCAATCGCACCACCGATACATTCACGCCCC
>JAJXXG010000963.1 GCA_021781255.1 Acidobacteriota bacterium | reverse complement strand
CATGGGTGGCACGTGAGATTGAATGGAGCGGCGGTGTCCTGCGCAGCGGCCTTACCTTTGATAAGTATTTTGGCGAGCACATCCTCTCGCAAGGTGCAGGCTACCAGTATCTAGCCGGCCTGCAGGGGGCTGCGCGCGATCCACTGCAACACGCACTCCCATTTGTCTTCACAGATCCAGCGTTCGTCCGCGCCATCCTTCGTTACACCTTGAAGGAAATCCAGACGAACGGTGCAATTCCCTACGCCGTCGTTGGCAGCGGAGTTCCCATGCCGTGCCGCTATCGCCCCAGCGATCTGCAACTGTGGCTGCTCTGGCTAACCGCCGAGTATGTTCTCGCTACGCGAGACACTGCATTTCTCCACCAGAGAATCCCCGCACCGCCGCGACGCGACGCTGATGCCGGGGATCCAACCGTTCTCGACCTTCTGGAGCGATGCTTCCGATTCCTCACCGTCGTTCAAGGAAGCGGCAAGCACGGACTGCTGCGAATCTCCAACGGCGACTGGAACGACAGTATAGTGGTCAACCGCCTTCCACCGGAACAGGTGGCAGAGGTAACCCAGCACGGCGAGAGCGTGCTGAACGCCGCCATGGCCGGCTATGTCTTCGACCACTACGCGCAGATGCTCGACTCAATCGACAACCACGCCCGGGCAAATGCGGCTCGCAATGCGGCCGAAGCCCAGCGTCACGCAGTCAGAACGCAATGGACCGGTAGATGGTTCCGGAGGGCGTGGATGGGCGATAGCCTTGGCTGGAGCGGCGAGAAACAGCTGTGGCTTGAGCCGCAGCCTTGGGCCATCATCGGTGGCGCTGCCACGCCTCAGCAGAGGTCTGTACTGGTTGAGTCGATCAACAAAATGTCGCGGAAGTCTTCACCCATCGGTGCGATGATGCAAAGCCCGACAGACCCAACCATGAAGGACGAACCCGGTACGGGCACGAATGGCGGGATTTTCGCCGCAATCAACGGAACACTCATCTGGGCTCTGGCCATGGTGGATGGGAAGATGGCCTGGGACGAGTGGAAAAAGAACACACTTGCTTGTCACGGCCACGTTTACCCCGACCAGTGGTTCGGCATCTGGAGCGGTCCGGATGCATACAACTCCGTTCTGTCGAAGGATCCGGGCGGCACCTCCCCGGATTTTCCTGTCCTCAACATGCATTCTCACGCGTGGCCGATTTACAGCATGACCAAGTTGCTGGGAATCGAATTTCATCCGGCTGGCGTCCGATTCCGTCCTACACTTCCCTTGCATGAATACGAGTTCTCGTCGCCTCTGCTTGGCTTCAAGAAGACTTCCAAAAGCTATTCTGGCTGGTACGCACCCGCAACAGCCGGCCGCTGGAAGATGGGACTTACCCTTCCTGACGACTCTTCGGCAACTCATTGGCACGTCCGCGTCAATGACGTTTCGCTGCAGCCAACCCTCAGCGGTCGCGTTCTCCAATTCGAAGGCGAGAGCGTTCCGGGTACTCCGCTCCACTGGAAGCTGCTTGCGCGTGGCTGATGCTCGCATAATCAAGGATCGGCAGACTCGCGCAAATTCTAGAGGAAGATTCGTGGCCGCGCTGTCAGCAAACTTTGAGGATTGGCGCTGGCAAATAGGAAGGATTTTGAAGTGGGGTAGATCCAGAATTGAGTACGACTGTCCCGCCTTCGCGCTTTTGGCTCGATTCCGGCTACTCTATGTTGCTGATTTTGATTGGTGGACGCGGTAGGAATCGAACCTACAACCTGTCGGTTAAGAGCCGAATGCTCTGCCAGTTGAGCTACGCGTCCCTGGATTGTTTGAAAGAGCCTCACCGAAGGCAAAACAGGCAAGCTCAATGCATGCGAATTAACTTCGCTGCCAGTTGCAACTATAGCACACGCGTCTTGTGGATTCCAGAGAGCGATGAACGCTTAAAACGTGAAGGCGAGCCCGCCCCGAATGCTGCGCTGGCCCTGCGCAAACAGAAGAACAGAGCCATCACTCAGCACCACCGGACAGTAACCCTGTGACAGCAGGTTCTGCACGTCCAGCAGCGCTTCAATGCCGGATCCATTTTCCCGCAGCACGCGAATCGGCTGGCGAATGTGCAATCCCAGATACGGCTCAACTGCATTCTGGGCATACGGCGCAACCGGAGTGATGGAGTTTGCCGGCTGCCAGCGGTAAGTTGCACGCCACTTGGTGTGCGTGCCCTCCAGCGTGCCGGAGAGCGCCAGCGCATAGGTTTGCACCATGCGTGGTCGGGCCTCTTCCACAATCTGCGTAATCCGCGTCGCATGTGGAGTGGCAGGCAGAACAAGCGCATCACCGTTCGCATAGCTCACGCGCACACGATTTCCGCCCACGCTCCGCTCCACTGAAGCTGTCATTCCGGTCGACGAGAAATCAGGACCTGCGATGCGCACTATGCCGCTGGTGGAATCAAGAAGAAATCCACTCATCCCAGCGGCCATTGCTCCGGGCGCAAAGTGCGCTGCAGCTTCCATCACCGGGCTCTGGATGTTGTCTTGATACACGGTGAATGACATGCCGGAGACATCCGTACGCCGCGACCAGCCAATCTCCTGGTGCAGACCGCGTTCCAGCGTCAGTTGCCCATTACGCATTGCCACAGCAGGCAGCACGTCCGCTGCCTCTGTCGCGTCTCCTGCCCCCGCGCCGCTGGCAAAGCTGGTCATGCGATAACGAATGACGGTAGCCCCGTTGCGCCAGCCGAACGAGGCAAAGGGCAGCGCAGCAAAAATCGTGTTCGGCGAGTTCTGGCTGAAGCGTGCAATCACCTGCTCAGCTCCGGCCTCGGCTTCAAACTCGTCGCCCAGGTTCATCTTCTCCCAGGTACGCATTGCGGCTTCGCTCAGCCCAGCCGAGCCGGAGCTCTGCACCTCAGGATGCACGGATACGGCAGCCACCGACTGCACCGATCCTGCAAAGCCAAGATCCTGCCGGAAACCGAGCATTGACTCCATCGCCGCATCCGTACCGGGTGCAAAATCCACGCGAGCCAGAAGCTCGCGGCTGTTGGAAGGCGTGGTTTCCACCTCGGCCGTCAACCGTTGACCGCTTTCGCCAAAGGTGCCTGCACGACCGGTGGCCATCAGGCGAGCCTTCAGCCGCGGATGCGCATTCGGCCCATCTGTTTCCACCACCAGCGGACCGTCTTCCAGCCAGCGAAGAAGCGGACGATTCGCCGCCGATCTCAAAGTCCACTCCCAGTCATCCCTGCGCGCATTCGCGGCGCGGGGCTGGGCCGGAAGCCACTCCATCACTTCATAAAGAGTATTCAGGGTGAGATTGACAATCGCGCGGTGATGTACGCGCACGTTCTCTCGCAATGAAGGCAGGAACGATTCGCCCATCGCCTTCACGGCATAGTGGCCCGGCCGCACGTGCGGAATCGTGAATCGCCCTCTGCTGTCGGTGTATACGGCGGCCACCAGGCTCAGGTCAGGCCGCAACAGCTCCACCATGGCTCCTATCAGCGGCGTACCGGCTGAGTTGCGCACAACACCTATAACCGATCCGGGGGTAGCTCCGGGGGCGGGAACTGTACCCATGGCGATCAGCGCCACAAACAACGCGAGATAGGACCTACGCATCATCCGTATGTTTGATGACTCGACGTCCCTGGCAGTCTCCGTCCCAAATCAAATCCCACAAGCGTCCTGATCTCAGACAGGATCGCTTTACTGCGTGAGCTTTGCTCTATTCCACGACAAAAGGTGCCGACTGCGCAATCTCTTGTTTTGAGATTGCGTCATTTACTTTGATCAGCACTTTGTATTTGCCGGGTTGCAGGCCAGCCATGGAAAGTGACTTCTCCACTGTCAACTGGTCGCTATGGGCCTCTATGTCTTTTGATTCCAACTGCTTCCGAAAAAGAACGTCATTGTTCTTGGCATCGACGATCTCATAGGTAACCGTTGCATTGTTACTCTTGGTTGTATCGTTGATACCAAGATTGTAAACCTGCATCCAGAAGTTCAGCTCCTGGCTGCGGGTGAATGTCACAGGTTTTCCGGGCGAATCCGCCACCCGCGGCCGGATAAAGGTGTTGCCAATCACGAAACTGCCGCTGCCGATAGAGTGCGAATCCACAGGATTCATTTTGTCAGCAAGGATCAGACTCGACGTTTCAAGCTTCTCGTCGTGAAACTCCGGTACCATCAGCGCGCGGCCGTAGATGCCCACGTGGTCAGGATTGTTTACGTCCTTGATGGCGACATCAAGACGATAGAGCCCCGGCTGCAGCGGCAGCGCCTTCCAGTAGACCGAATTGTGGTTCAGTGACTGCTGTAGCAGCTCGGCAGGCTGCTCCACCTGCACTGTGTCCTCAAAGGTCTGCACCACTTTGTGCGTAATCGTGGTCACCTTGCCCAGAATATTCACCACGCCCTTTGAGACGCCGTCCTTGGTCACAAACGTGATGTCTTTGTTCTTGATCTGCAATGTGATCGGCACCAGCACCGTGTCATCGGTCACCTTCACAAAATCAGTCCGAACGTCGAAGGGAAAAACCGGGCCGCTCAGCACCTTGTGCTCAGAGATGAAGTTGTCCAGGTCCGCGAATTTAATCTTCGGCGGAGCAAACAGCTTGGCGGCCAGCTCAATGCGATCAAATTCCTTTGATTTCTCGCCCTGCGACATGGGACCTGTTCCGAGATCTTCATACCCGCCCTTGAAGCGGTCAGCCTTCTTGGCCATGCCCATCTCTTCCCACTGGGTCAGGCCGGCGCCGGGCACGTGCAGCAACGCGTCTTTCTCGCTGCGGTCAATCGTGAAGTGGTAGGCGCCGCACATGCACGTATCCACAAACTCGATATTGATGTTCTCGCCGATGCCCGGGAGATAACGGTAGTGCCAAACCTGGAACGGGAACGTTGAGGTCTCGCCGCCGCCCTCATCCATCGGTCGCATATAGGTGCCGCCGGAGGGGTGGTCATCAATCGAGTCCGGTTTACCGTATTCAATGTAGATACGCCCGCGATCGGTCTTCCATCCCGGCTCACCGGCCGCAAAGTGCTCGTTGGCATAAGCAATGCGCCGATAGTGCTCTTCACGATAAGTGTTGTCGGGAGAATTGGGATCAGGGTTGCGCCGCGCCCAGAACTGTTCGATAAAGGCTTCACGCTCTTCGTCGTTGCTCAGGTTCAGGAAGGCTTTGCGTTCCTGGTCGGTAATGATGTACACCACATCTTGATTCAGCCAGTTCTTGTAGGCGCTTGAAAGCTCCTTGTGCAGAGCCTTCTGTGCCCTGAATCGCTCTTCCACCGTACGCTTGCGCTTCAGCGGATTGTCCTGCTGGTCCTGTCCCGCATGCGCCTGCGCGGATTGATCGTCGGATTTGTGAGAGTGACGCCCGTAAGCCGGCAACGCGACAAGGCTGGAACCGAGAGCAAGAAACAACAGGGTACGGCTGGAAAACTTCATTACCTTGGAACACTCCTGAGATGCCTTATTTTACGAGTCCCAAAGGGGCAGGGCAAGCCGCGCGCTCACTCACCCTGTTTTTTGGACGATAACCTTGCGCAAAAGGTCATCCAACAAAAAATGACCCCGCATGCACAAAGCGGCTCAGACGCACTGGATTTTCTGAGTCCTTCAACCTCGCTTCAACGTCTCAGAAAGGGGAAAATCCCACGGAGTCAACCATACTTGCGCCGCCGAGCATGGCGGGGCGGCCGGAACGGTGAATTGCCGGAATCCGGCAACCTCAGCCAACATTCCAAAGGCTTTTCTCCCATTCGGCGATGCTTTCTGCAAGTTTTTGTCTTGTTGGAACCGCTCAAGCGGAGTTTACGTAAACTGTCAGGGGAGAACACCCGGAGCAGCCACTGCATATGAAGAAGAAGATTTTGCTGATCGTACTCGGTGTGATTGTGGCCGGAGGACTGGTTGCTTTCATGGTCTATAAGCAACAGTCCGGTTATACAAAGGTGATGACGGCCAGGCTCGAGCGCCGGGATCTGGCCACCATTATCAGCGGCACTGGGCAAATCAAGCCCAAAACCTATGTCAACGTGGGCGCGGAGACAATGGGCCGCGTCACGCACTTCTATGTGAAGGAAGGCGACCATGTCCGCAAGGGCGAAGTGTTGGCAACCATTGAGAACATACAGCAGCAAGCCAACGTCAACGGCCAGGAAGCGGCCATCGCCGCAGCCCGCACAGACGTGGCCTCCTATGTGGCTGCCGTAAAAACCGCACAGGCTAACGTGGAGCACGCCCAGGCCGACCTCCAGCAGAAGAAGCTCGACTGGCAGCGCGCCCAGGCACTTTACAAAGCCGGCATTTATTCCAAGCAGCAGTACGATGCCGCCAAGGCCGCCTACGACACTGACGTGGCCTCGCTGGCTCAGGCCGTTGCCCAGGTCAATCAGGCCAAAGCCAACGTTGCCTCAGCCCGCGGTCATATGCGTACCCAGGAGGCCAACCTCAAGGTGAACCAGGATCTGTTGCGGCGCACCATTGCTGTCGCGCCGTTTGACGGCATCGTCACCAACGAGCCCGTTCGTGAGGGTGAGAGCGTTGTACCTGGCATCCAGAACACGCAAGGCTCGGTGCTGATGACCCTGGCCGATATGAGTGTCATAACCGCGGAAGTGAAGGTCGATGAAACTGACATTATCAACCTCGCCGTGGGCCAGCCTGCGGATGTGACCGTGGACGCCATTCCCGGCAAGATCTTCAAAGGCCACGTGACTCTGGTGGGCGACCAGGCTCTGCTGCGCTCCACGGGCGTCGCCACGCTCCAGTCCACCACCGGCACTGAAGAAGCCAAGGACTTCAAGGTCGTCGTCACGCTTGACAATCCTTCAAAGGAGCTGAAGCCGGGCCTTTCCTGCACGGCCAAAATCACCACGGCCCATAAGAACAATGTGCTGGCGCTGCCCATCCAGGCTCTTACGCTTTACACGCCTCCGCCTCCGGGCGGCAAAGGCAAGGTGGAGGCCGCCACCACGGATTCGCTGAACCCTCCGCCGCCTGAGCAGGGTGTCTTCGTTGTGGAGAAGGATAAACGCGGACGCAAGCGCGCCAAGTTCGTCAAAGTCACCACCGGAATCACTGGCGCCACGGACATTGAGGTGCTGTCCGGTCTCAAGCAGGGTGACGTAATCGTGATTGGACCGTACAAGACATTGCGTATCCTGAAAGACGGCACGCTGCTGAAGCAGGAGAAGACCTCGGCCTCCAACACCGCAGCGCTTGGCACCTGATCCGCGGGGCGACGTTCGTTGTTCGCACCCTCCCCACCCATGCACCAAGGGACCGAAAGCCGGCAGGCAAAGAAAGAGACACAGATGGCCATTAACACCACTCTCACCGACGCTCAGTTGCAGCAGCAGTCCAGCAAGCTCGAAGGCCAGGTCATCGTGGTCGAAGACTTGTGG
>JAJXXG010000671.1 GCA_021781255.1 Acidobacteriota bacterium | reverse complement strand
CAGTTGGGACACCGACGCCGCCTACGAATATGGCGCGCTGATTGGGCGCGAACTCCGCGCGCAGGGCTTTAACATGTCGCTCGGCGGCGGCGTGAATATTACGCGCGATCCGCGCAACGGCCGCACATTTGAATATCTTGGCGAAGATCCGGTGCTGGCCGGCACGCTGGTGGCACGGCTGATTGAGGGAACGCAGTCAGCGCACGTGATTGGCGACATCAAGCACTACGCGCTGAACGATCAGGAAAGCGGACGCAACTCAGTCAACGTGAACATCAGCAAGCGGGCGGCGCGCGAGAGCGACCTGCTGGCGTTTGAAATTGGCGTTACGCAAGGGCATCCGGCGGCGGTGATGTGCTCCTATAACCGCGTCAACGGCGACTTTGCCTGCGAAAACAACTACCTGCTGAATGAAGTGCTGAAGAAAGACTGGAAGTTTCCGGGATTTGTTTTGTCAGACTGGGGCGGAACGCACAGCACAGAGAAAGCCTCGGCCGCGGGACTGGATAACGAAGAGCCCGGTCACTTTTTCTATGGCGACCGCTACAAGACCGCCGTGCAGGCCGGGACCATTCCTGCCGCCGAACTGGACGACCACGTACTGCGCATACTGCGCTCCATGTTTGCCGCGGGCGTGATTGATTTTCCCCGCCAGCGCAGCGTGGTTGATCCTTTTGCGGGAATGGAGACAGCGCGGAGGATCGAGGAGGGCGGCATCGTTCTGCTCAAGAATGAGCGCGCTGCGCTGCCGCTGAATGCGGCCAGGCTGCGCACCATTGCGGTCATCGGCTCTCACTCTGACGTGGGCATGATCTCCGGCGGCGGGTCTGCGCAAGTGGATCCGATTGGCGGGAACGCGATTATGCCTCCGGGCAAGGGAGCGACACGCTGGCAGCAGGAGATATGGTTCCCCGCCTCGCCTTTAAAGGCGATTCAAGCGCGCGCGCCAAAGGCGCAGGTCAAGTACGACTCAGGCACTGATCCCGCAACGGCAGCCGCAGCGGCCAAGGGCGCTGATGTGGCGATCGTCTTTGCCTATGAGTGGGAGAGCGAAGGCATGGACCTGCCCAATCTCTCGCTGCCCCATCATCAGGACGATGTCATTGCAGCTGTGGCGGCAGCCAATCCGCACACCATCGTCGTGCTGGAGACAGCGAACCCGGTCACGATGCCGTGGGTCAATGCTCCGGCGGCAATCCTTGAGGCATGGTTCGCGGGTAGCGATGGCGCCAACGCAGTCGGCAATGTCCTCTTCGGCTCGGTCAACCCCAGTGGCAAGCTGCCCAACACCTTCCCCAAGAGCGAGGCCGATCTGCCGCATCCCACCGTTACCATGCCGCCGCCGGAGTCACAGCACTTCTCCGGCCCCGCATCGCCAGAGCAGTGGGCCAAGGGCCTGCCACCGTTCCAGGTCACCTACGATGAAGGCGTGAAGGTTGGCTATAAGTGGTATGACGCGGAGAAAAAGCCCGTCCTGTTCCCCTTCGGCTTTGGGCTGTCGTACACGAGTTACAAATACTCGGGGCTGCAGGTAACGCCGGGGCAAACTGTCAAGGTGACATTTACGCTTGCCAACACCGGAGCACGCGCCGGAGCGGAAATTGCGGAAGTCTATGCGTCTCTGCCCGCTGCCGCACAGGAACCGCCCAAGCGGCTGGTGGGCTTCAGCAAGGTGAAGCTAGACGCCAGGGAAAAGAAAACAGTGACAGTGGAAATCGACCCGAAGTATCTGTCGATCTTTGACGAAGCAAAGGACGGATGGACTCTCGTTCCAGGCGACTACACCATCATGGTTGGCGGCTCGTCGCAGGATCTGCCGCTGAAGGCGACGATCAGCTTGAAATAGCATTGGTCTCAAAACATCGAAGAGGGGCCGCAGGTTGAGAAAGATAGACACGCGGCCCTTGATCATTTGTTGATGGAACGCGTTAATCCCCGTCCGGCGGCACCTGCTCCAGCAGCCGCTTCCACGTCCTCTGATTCTTGCGGAAGCTCTTTTTCAAATCTTCCAGGATACGGTCGAAGTCGGCATTGGTGCGCAGGTTGTTCCATGCCGGATTTTTCTGGAACCAGGGATAATTCTCGTTGCCGAGATAGATGGCGCGGCGCAGCCAGTGCAGCGCTTCGCTGGAGTCGCCCTCGACGGCGAAGTAGGTTGCAAGTCGATAGGCCATTTCGCTGTCGGCCTCGGCGGCGGCCAGCGTATCGTCCTTGAGCAGCGCGGCGGCGCGTTCCCGCTGGCCAGCCTGCACGTAACACAGCGCCAGCGTGGGCACGGCGATGCGCAGCGACTCGTCGTCGCGGACGACGCCTTCCAGAATATCAATGGCCTCGCTCAGGTTGCCCATGCGCATCTGCTGGTAGCCGAACGAGGTGCGCAGCAGCGGATGGCGCGGCTCCAGCGCCAGGCCCTTTTCTAGTTCGTCTCCGGCCAGTTCAATTTGATTTTGATAGTGATACACACGGGCGCGGTGGTTGTAGAGGATGGCGGCGTTGGCGGGGTTCAATTTGAGGGCGCGGTTGAATTCATGCAACGCTTCCTCGTACATGCCGTCGCCGCGCAGGGCGATGCCCGCCACCATGTGTACGTTCCAGTCATTGGCCGCCGATGCCAGCAGGTTTGCGATGCCATGGCGCGCGGACTCTTTTTCGCCGCGCGAGAGCAGCATGTAAATGCGATAGAGGTTGGCCTCGGTGGAAGCGGGGTCAAGCTTGAGCGCCTCGTCAAAAGCGCGCCGCGCGTGCATGACGTGAATCTGTCCGCCGAAGCCATGGCGGACGTATTGGATTTCGGCAATGCCCAGCCCGCTCCACCCGGCGGGAAACTGGGGGTCGGTTTCGACGACGCTTTGGAAGAGGGCATGGGCGCGATCCAGATCAGCGCGCGAGCCGGTGCGCACCATGAACGAGCTGAGCAGCGCGCGGCCCTGAAGATACTTTTCGCTTACAGGGCCGGGCAGCGAGGCGTCGCGTGGCCCTGGACGCGGTGCATCAATCTTGTCCCCGGCGCTGAGCCCATGGAGAGCCGCGAATACTTCGTTCGATATTTCAGTCTGCACCGCGATCAGGTCCAGCGAAGCCACCTGAATGGCGCCGCCCGAGCGCACGCTCTGCGATGCGACATCGAGCAGTTGCCAGTTCAGGTCGAAGCCGGTTTCAGAGCGCACGAAGCTGCCCGCCAGCACATAAGACACCAGCAGCTTTTTTCCTACGGCCAGCGGGTCCATCTGCGCGATGGGCAGCGACATCAGCGTGCTCGAAGGCCGCACCACCAAAGCGGGAATGCGCGCGAGCCGCGCTGCGATGGCGTCAGCCAGTGCGTATCCGTAAAGCGGAGCGGCCTCAGTTGCGCCCAGGTTGCTGAAGGGCAAAACGACGAGGGAGTTCTGCGGCGCGCGGTCGGCGGCCGACTCAAGAAACCGCTCCGCCAGCATGGAGAGAAAGCCGGTGGCGCGCTTCTCCGCTTCCGCCGCCGTGGTGGGCAGGTTGGCCGCAGCCTCGCCGGGAATGATGCCGGTCTCAATCTGCTGCGCCTTCATGATGGTCTTGAGCGCCTCGCGCACCTCGGCAGCAGAGGTGTAGCGCGATGCCGGGTTCTTCTCAAGGCAGGTTGCAATCACACTCTTCAACTCGACGGAGACGCCGGGGACAATCCCGCTGAGGTCCTGCGGATCGGAGAATTGAATCGCGCGGATGGCCTGAAAATCCTCGGCGTCAGGACGCGAAAACGGATGGCGGCCGCTGGTCAGTTCATACAGAATCACGCCAAGGGCCCACACGTCGGACTGCACACTTGACTGGCCGGTGACGAACTGCTCCGGCGCCATGTAGCGGATGGTGCCGCCGCGCGCCGTGTAGGTGGCCGCCATGGAGGCGTCCTTGGCGAGGCCGGCCTTGGACGGATCGAAGCTTGCATCTTCCGGACGAAGACGGCGCGCCAGGCCGAAGTCCAGAATCTTCACCAGGCCGCCGTCGGTCAGCATCACGTTCTGCGGCTTCAGGTCGCGATGAAAGATGCCCAGCGCGTGCGCTGCCTGCAGGCCGTCGGCAATCTGAATGCCCACGGAGAGCACCAGTTGCGGACGCGCCGGTCCGGCTGCAATGAGTTGGTCCAGCGACTGGCCGGGCACGTACTGCATGACGATGTAGCCCTCATCGCCGGCTTCGCCCACTTCATAAATTGCGCAGACATTGGGATGCTCGATGGCCGAAGCCAGCCTCGCCTCGCGCAGCACGGTGGTGCGCATCTGCTGGGCCGACAAGAGGCCCGCGCGCAAAACCTTCAGCACCACAGGCCGCTGCAGCAGCGTGTCGTTGGCCAAGTACACCACACCACTGCCGCCCGCGCCCAACTTGCGCAGAATCTCGTAATGTTCGATCGTTCTTCGCTTCATCACTCCTGTTCAGTGTAACGGGCAGTGAATGAAGACCGCATCAATTTCCGGCATTGCACAGCTCGGCTAGTGGATGGCACCGGTTGAACGAAAGAGGCAAGCAGGAATGAAGTGCGCAGGGAAACCACGTGAGAGAGTGCGCTGATTCTGTCAGTGTCCCCGCCGCACTTCTCCGGTTTCGACGGGTGGCGGATTCTTTTCCAATAGCTTCTGGCTGCGGCGGCCCATCAGGAACATGATGAGTCCGAAGACCAGCAGCACCAGTCCCCACCAGAGATTGGCGTTGATGCCAAGGCTCCGGGCGTAGAGC
The DNA here is from genome assembly GCA_021781255.1 of Acidobacteriota bacterium. Next base: position 2,690 of record JAJXXG010000671.1, on the reverse strand, counting down.
GTTACATTGCCGTCGGTGGCGACGCCAAAAAGCGTGAGGATCAGGCCGGTCAGCGTGAACATCAATCCCATGGGAATGCGCAAATCGAGTCTCATCGAAGCCACCTCTCCTCAGGCAAAGAAAATATTCAAAGCAACGGCCACCAGCAGAATGGCCACAGCCAGCGCCTCGGGGCGCTTCCACCACTGGAGGTGCGCGTGCGAGGGCTTGGGTGTGAGCGAGTGAACCAGGCCGACCAGTTCCGACTCAGGATGCGGCTTGGTGAACAGGCTGACCACAACGGTGATGACGAAGTTGATGCTGAAGGCAAAGATTGCGCCCCAGAAGTTCTGGGCCATGTCGCTGGGGTAGTTGTGGAGCACGGCAATCCATCCGCCGTGAATTCCGGCGTGCGCTTCGATGGGCAGCGTAAGCCCGTGATGCAGCATCGCTCCGGCGGTGCCCGCAATCAATCCCGCAAAGGCCCCGTGGCCGGTGGCGCGCTTCCAGAACATGCCCAGCAGGAAGGTGGCGAACAGCGGCGCGTTCACAAACGAGAAGACCAGTTGCAGCGTGTCCATGATGTTGTTGAAGTTGATGGCGGCAAAGGCCGTTGCAATGGAGAACAGAATGCCGCCGACCGTGGCCCATCGGCCCACCGCCATGTAATGCCGGTCGCTTGCGCCCTTGTGAATGTAGGACTGGTAGAGATCGTAGGTGAACACGGTGTTGAAGGCCGTGACATTGCCGGCCATGCCGCTCATGAAGCTGGCCATCAGCGCCGTGAGTCCCAGTCCCAGGATGCCCGTGGGGAAGAAGTGCAGCAGCATATTCGGCGTGGCCATGTCGTAATCCAGCAGCGGATTGCCGCTGGCGTCGAGCATGGGTTTGCCGGTCACCGGGTTGAGCTTCGCCGGAACCAGTCCACGACCCTCCTCAGCTTCCTTTGAGACAACCGTTGTGTCGTGATAGATCAGGCCAGCTTCATTGCGGACGACGGTGGTGGTGTGCGGCGTGGGCAGGCCGATCGCCAGCAGGCCGGGTAGAATCACCAGAAACGGAAAGAACATTTTGGGAACGGCTGCAATGAGCGGAACCCTGCGCGCCGATTCCATGTCCTTGGACGCCATCGCGGTCTGAATCACAAGGAAGTCTGTGCACCAGTAGCCGGACCCAAGCACGAAGCCCAGACCCATGCCGAGGCCGATAATCTCAATGCCCATGGGATTGGTGTTGGCGTGCATCACGCCTTTCCACTGGTGCATGTAGGCCACCGGCAGTGCGGCTTTGAGTCCGCCCCAGCCGCCGATGTTCTTAAGCCCCAGCAGAACCAGCGGCAGAAAGCCTGCAATGATGAGGAAGAACTGAAGCACCTCGTTGTAAATGGCGCTGGTGAGTCCGCCCAGAAAGATATAGAGCAGCACGATCACCGCCGACAGCACGATGGAAAAAGTGAAGATGCCCTGCGGCGGCCAGCCCAGCGCCATGAACAGCCCATCGAAGATGTGCAGAGCCTGAATCAGCCGCGCCATGGCGTACATGGAGATGCCGGAGCTGAACACGGTCATCACGGCGAACGAGCATGCGTTCAGCGCGCGCGTCTTTTCGTCGAAGCGCAGCCGCAGAAACTCCGGCACCGAGCGCGCCTTGGAGCCGTAGTAGAACGGCATCATGAAGATGCCGACGAAGATCATCGCCGGAATGGCGCCAATGCCGTAGAAGTGCGCCGTCTCAAGGCCATATTTGGCGCCCGAGGCGCCCATGCCGATGACTTCCTGCGCGCCGAGGTTGGCGCTGATGAAGGCCAGCCCGCAGATCCACGCGGGCAGCGCGCGGCCTGCCTGGAAAAAGTCCTTGCTCGTCTTCATGTAGCGCTTGAGGGCAAAGCCGATGCCCAGCACAAACACGAAATACAGCAGCATGATCAGCCAATCGACAAGGGTGAGTTTCAAAACCGCTCCTTGAACTGCGCTCTCCATGGGAACCGCTGGGGTACGAAAACCACTTTACGCATGCGAGCGGAGGAGCGTCCAGCGGAATTTGAAAAGGTTTTCACGGACCCGCTTCCGCTCCCGCCAATCCCCGGCAGTTTACACTGAGGATGCATGATTCCCACACTAGCCTGGACCCCTGAGGGCGTCCGCTTTATCGATCAGACCAAGCTCCCGCTTGAAGAGAGCTATGTGCTCGCCTCCACGTATGAACAGGTGGCCGACGTCATTGTCACCATGGTTGTGCGCGGCGCGCCGGCCATCGGCGTCTCTGCCGCTTATGGCATTGCCCTGGGCGCTCTGCGCACCACGGCGGCCACGCCGCAGGAGTTTGCGCCCGAGTTCGAAAAGATTTGCGCCCGCCTGGCCGGAACCCGCCCCACCGCGGTGAATCTGTTCTGGGCCATTGACCGCATGAAGAAGCTCTTCGCGGACCTGCTGTCCTCCGGCGCAACGCTCGCCCAGGTCCAGGAGAGGATTCTGGCCGAGGCGCATGCCATGTATGAGGAAGACATCGCCGCGTGCAGGACCATGGGCGCTTTCGGCGGCGTGCTGCTGCCGGAAGAAGGCGGCGTGCTGACCCACTGCAATGCTGGCGCGCTGGCCACCTGCGGCTATGGCACCGCACTGGGCGTCATTCGCTCCGCGGTCGAGCAGGGCAAGAACATTCGCGTCTTCGCCGACGAGACACGCCCCTTCCTGCAAGGCGCGCGGCTCACC
>JAJXXG010000539.1 GCA_021781255.1 Acidobacteriota bacterium | reverse complement strand
GGCCAACGCGCCGGCCGTTGTTTCCTTGTTTTGCCATTGTCTCTCCTTCTTTCCTGTTCTGTTCAATTCGCCGTCGCCGGCGCCAAGACTTCCGATTCGTTCCTGCCATGCACTGGCCTGTGCGCCTCTCTCCGCCAGCCACTCAGATCCGCGCAGCCTCTGGCCAACCCTACGATCCGCGTGCGCCGGCCTCCGCCTTCTTGCTGAACAATTGCCCGTTGGGAATTACCCGCTGAAACAGCGGGGCGACTTCCGGCGGCATCTCCTGAGTCTGCTCGGTGGCAAGAAGGCCGCCGGGAGAGAGAGCGCACACCGCGCCGGATTCTGTTCGCCGTGCTGGTTGCCGGGCCGTCACGCCGCGGCCCTCCCCACGGCCAGATCCACGGTTCGCTCCGCATCCAGAACCAGCAGCAGCCGGTCTTTCAGCTTGAAGATGCCGCGGATGAGTTCGCGCGCCGCGGGGTCGAGGTTCTCCGGCGGCCATTCCCAGGTTGCGGCATCCACATCCAGTACGTCTCCGATTTCGTCGACGAGCAAACTGACGGCGCCGTCCTCGGTTCGGACCACCATGTTCATGGGCGTGAGATTGCCGCCGCGTGGCGGCAACTGCAGCCGCCGCCGCATGTCGATGGCGGTGACGATCTGCCCGCGCAGGTTGATCAGTCCCTCGATGACCTCCGGCGCCTGGGGCACTCTGGTCATCTGCTGGAAGCGCAGCACCTCCTGGACGCAGAGGACATCCACGCCGAAAAACAAATCCGCCACAAAAAATGTTGAGAGCTGCATGCTGGTTTGGTTCACATCGGCTTTCATGGTCCCGGCATTGGTGGCCATCGGTTATCTCTCCTCTCCCACGCAGGCCGGCGCGGTCTCGGCGGACGCCCGCGCGGAGGCGAGCCGCGCGACGGATTCGAGCAGGGCTTCGCGGTCGGACTTTGTCTGGCAATCCGCATAATCCATCGCCTGGCCGGCAAGTTTCCGCAACTGATCGGCGGAGTCTGCCAGCGCCAGTAGAGGGATACCCTCCCACTCCGGCCGGCGGCCCATCGCGGCGCGGAGCGCGGAGCTGCCGTTCGGCGGAAGATCCAGCGCTGCGACGACGATATCGACCGGATGCTGCTCCAACTCCCGGAGCGATTCATCCAGATTCGCGGCCTCGATGATGTGGTGTCCCGCCATGTCCAGGCCGCTCCGCATCAGGCCCCTCGAAAACGCCGAACCGTCGGCCATCAGGATCGTCTTGCCGCTCACGGCGGTGTGCGCCTCCTGGAACCAGTCCCTGGCGGCAGAGCGCAGAATGTGATTGAGATCGACAAAATCCGCCACGCGCTTGCCCACCACACCGGACCCCAGGATGCCCTTGCGATTCGAATTCTGGCGCACGGTGACCGCCTCTTCCGCGACATCCAGGATCTGGTCGACCACCACGCCGATGCTGTGGTCGCCATCGTTGAAGACAATTACCTGCGCCGGATCGGCCGTTTGCTCCCGATCCGGTGCGCCGGGCTCGAGAATATCGCGCAGGAGAACCAGAGGAAGGATGCGGTTGCGGTATTGCACCACCTGGCACCCGGCCGCATGTTCGATGGAGGATCGCGGGAATTCCTCCAGCCTGGCGACGAGCGAGAGGGGTACTGCCAGACGCTCGAAAGACCCGGCGCGGAACAAGAGCAGCCGCTGTTGATCTATCGCCGATTGCGCTTTGCCTTCCGATGCGCCGCGCGCCTGCTCGCGAGAGTCGGCCAGCACCCCGGAACACTGTCCGATACCCAGCACGTCGAGAATGAGGGCCACCCGGCCGTCACCCATGATGGTCGCGCCCGCGTAGACAGTGAGTCCCTTCAATTGCTTGCCCAGCGGCTTGACGACGATTTCCTGGGTGTCGTTGATGCCGTCCACCACCAGACCGAACTGGCGGTCTTCGGCCTGCAGCACCACCATGCTGACCGCCTCGGCCTGCTCTGCCGATTTCAGCTTGAGCACCTGATTGAGGTAAGCGATGGGCAGCAAGCTGCCGCGGCGGCGGTACACCGGAGTTCCATGGACATACTCGATATGCTTGTCAGAGGAATCTCCCTCCAGACGAATCAACTCCAGCAGGCTGACCTGGGGGATGACGAACCGCTCTCCTCCACTGTTGACTACCAGGCCGGGAATGATCGCCAGGGTAAGGGGAATCTTCAGCTTGACCGTAGTGCCCTCTCCCGGCCGGCTGAAGACGTCGACTACGCCACCGATCTTCTCAATGTTTGACCTCACTACATCCATGCCTACGCCGCGTCCGGAGACCTTGGTGATGGCATGCGCCGTCGAGAACCCCGGCTGGAAGATCAGGTTCAGCGCTTCCCGGTCGCACAGCTTCTGCGCCTGCTCAAGCCGCAAAAGCCCTTTCTCAATGGCTTTCTGCTTGACCCGTTCCACGTCAACACCCGCCCCGTCGTCACCGATCTCGATGTTGACCTGCCCGCCTTCGTGATAGGCGCGAAGAGTCAGTTTGCCCTGGCAAGGCTTGCCCGCGCGCTGGCGGAGTTCCGGGGGCTCGATGCCGTGGTCGCAGGAATTGCGAACCAGGTGCATAAGCGGATCCGTGATGGCTTCGATGATGGTGCGGTCAAGCTCCGTCTCGGCGCCGTCCATTTCCAGCCGGATCTGCTTGCCGAGAGACACGGCCATATCACGCACCACGCGGGGGAGTTTGTTCCAAACCATGCCAATGGGCTGCATGCGCGTCTTCATGACGCCTTCCTGCAACTCCGTGGTAATCAGGTTGAGCCGCTGCGAGGTCGCGTTGAGAGCGGCATCCTCGCGCTCTGTGTTGAACTGGAGAATTTGATTGCGAGTCAACACCAGTTCTCCGACCAGATCCATTAGCTTGTCGAGAAGCCCGACCCCGACCCGGATGTTGGCATCGGCAGCGGCGGACGATCTGGTGGCGTCCTGCTCGGATTTGGCGACGTCGGCAGGCTCAGCGGCGCCGCTTTCGTCGCCCTGTTCGAGCCCTGTGCCGGGCAGCTTGCCGTGCGTGGGCTGGCTCTCGCTGCCAGCCGCGCCTTGCACCGCAGCCCGCAAACGTACAGTCAAATCCTCGAATTGCTCGGGGCCTTCCTTGCCGGTCGCTTCGATCGACGCCAGCACTTTACGCGTTGCGTCTACCGTTTCAAGAATGAGAGAAACCAAAGACGGATTGAGCTCCCGCTGACCATCGCGCAGCTGACTCAGAAGGCTCTCGGCCTGATGGGCGATCTTTTCAAGAGTCGAGAAAGCGAAGAAACCACACGTGCCCTTGATCGTGTGGATGGTGCGGAAAACGCTCGCCAGAAGGGCCGCATCTTTCGGGTGCGACTCGAGTTCAATAAGCTCCTGGTCGAGGCGCGAGAGATTTTCATGGCTCTCGACTAGGAACTCACGAATTACATCCTGATCGTCCTGCATGCGCTTTTTCTCCAGGAAACACTGAATTCCCCGGCACCCTCTCCCAGCCCTGCAGTGCCGGCTTTTTCCGTCAACTTCATCTAGAAACTGATGGCGGCGGGCGCAGTGAGCAACGCGACTGAGTGTCTTATCGGCGCCGAGCGGATGTTCTTGATACGCTTTTCGCACGCATGGAGGCCGCGCCGGCCCGGCTTTGTTGCTTCGCTCTATGCCATTCCTGAATCTGATCGAGTCCCTGCATCCCTCGTTCCCTTGCACCCTGCCCGTTACGGATGCTGCTCGATCGAAACGTTCACCGTGGCTGTGTTGCCCGAGGCGGCGAGACCGAGGAGATTCGTTGCTGCGCCGGGCAGCGAGACGGGCGCGAAGATGACCGAGCCATCGACGGCTGAAGTGGCCGTGGAGGCCTGCGTCGAGAGCAGAGCGCCCTGCGCGCAGACCGTGTTCGGGTTGCAGGGCGGCGACCAGGCGTAGAGCGCCTGGTAGAGCGAGACGGTGCCGCCGGCCATGGGGTTACCATCCATGTCGAGGAGGCGCAGTGCGATCTGGCTGGGAGTTCCCGAAGCGGCGAGGGACTGGCTGGTTCCCGAGATGGCTTCGAGCAGGGCGTACTCAGGGCGCGCGCCGTAGGCGGTGAAGGCAACACACTGATTCGTCCCGTTAAGACATGCGTTGATGCCGGCCGACTGGCCCTCGGCGAGCGGGCCCACGGTGAGCGTGTTGGTGGCAATGCCGGAGGAGTTGGTGAGGGCCGCTGCCGGGCCCTGGGCGGTGATGCCGCTGCCCGATAGAGTTTGCCAGGCGACCGACTGATTCGCCACGGGAACGCCGTTCGAGAGCACAAGGGCCTGGACGGTCCAGGTGAAGGTGGCGCCGGCAGCGAGCGAAAGCTGCGGCGTAAGAACTGAAAGCGTGGGCGGCGTGCCGCCGGCAAACTGCGCCTGTAGGCTGGAGCCGTTGGTAAGCGAGGCGGTGACGATGGACCACGTGTTGTTGACCGCGGTGACGTTCATGGTGGCGCGGCCGTCGCCCGTAGCCGTGACCGAGCAGACGGGCAGCCCGCAGCCCAGCGTGGCCGAGCCGCTGGTGACGGTGTAAATGACGGTGACCCCTGCGGCGGGGGCGAGATTGGGGGTGAGCGCCGTGACGGTGAAGGGAATCGGCACGCCGATGGGAACGGTGTTCATGGGCGCGGTAAAAAGGGTGAGCGCGTCGCCGTTGCCCGAGTCGTAACTGACGCCGCCGGGGATGATGGCGGCGGCGTAGAAGGTGGGCACGTCGTCAACTTCTACGTCGACTGAACCAGTAGCGCCCGAGGCCGCCGGGGGCGCGATGGCGGTGATCTGGTTGGGCGAGATGCTGGTGACCACTGCCGCCTGGCCTCCGACCAGAACCGTGTCGGCAAGGCGAAAACCCATGCCCTGGATGGTGATGGGACCGCCAGCGGCGGGCAGGTGAGTGGGCGAGACCGTATCGGCATAGAGCACCCATCCGTTGTAGGCGTAGTCGGGCCGTCCGTCGCCGCGCAGGTCGGCGACTCCGATGCGCACAATATCGTCGCCATTGGTGGCCACGCGCAGCCATGTCTCACCCGTAGCCAGGCCGTTGAGACCTGGCGCAGCGCCGACCGCCGTTGCGCCCACGGGAGCGAAGGCGTCCCAGATGCCGATGGAAGGCATGGCTTTCGAGCCGGAGGGTGCGCCGGTTTCGTCCAGAGCCTGGGTGACGACGGTAAAGAGGCGATTGCCGCGGACCGGGAAGGTGAACCAGTCGCTTTGGCCTACCTGGCTGAGCCGGCCGCACCACAGGCCGCCCGTGGGCAGCTGGCGCGGCTGTGTCTGAGAGCCGATGGCGTCGTTGAATCCGCCCACGGCCGAATCGGAGACCGTGAGGTCGACGGTTTGCGCGCTTCCGGCCGATAGATTGGGCAGGGAGATTGCGTTCAACGTGCCCGAGGGGTTCACCTGGCCCTGGGTGTAAGGACCGACGGAGCCGGTGAGGATGTAGAGCGCGTTGAGGGGCTCGAAGGTGACCTCGTAATTGGCCGTGGTGACGCCAGGCGGCAGGGGAATGCCGCTGAGGTCGAATGAACCCTGCTCGGAGGGGTCGTTCGAGCCCCACATGGTGAGCGGTTTGCCGCTCGCGTCGTCCCATCCGGTGACGGGATTGCCGTGGTTGCCATTGAAGTTGGCGCCGGTGACGGCGGTGACGGTGTATTGGTAGAGGGGATTGCCGTTTGCGTCGAGCGGTCGCGCGACCACGTTGACGCCCTGCATTCCGTAGCCGGTGCGGAAGCTGACCGTGCCCCGAATCGAGATGGTGTTGGCCGCTGTGAGCTCTTTGCCGGGAAAGCTGGAGAGATTGGCTGCGGTGATGGGATAGATGCGGTTGAGCGCGGCGATGTCGTCAGAGCGCAGAACATTGGGATCGGGGATGCAGGCGCCGCCGCTCGGGCCGCATACGCCGCTCAAGGGCTGCATGATGGGCCAGCCGAGCGTGCCGCCGGTTTCGCCGTTGGTGAGGGCGCCGGGATTGACTTGAGAGTAGTCGAGGCCGAGGATGCGGCCGAAGGCGCGCACCAGCTCGTAGTTCATCATCTCGATGAGGCTGGCATTGGTGGCGCAGAGGCCGTTGAGAATGATGATGCCGTGGGCGACGGTAGCGTCGGGGTTCAGGTTATCCATCCAGACGTAGACACCGTTGTTCTGGCAGGAGTCGGGCTGGCTGGTGTTGGCGCCGAAGATGGTGTCGATGACCGAGCCGTCGGCGTCGTAGATGACGCCGATGGGATAGTTGGTGGCCGAGGGCGTGACGTCGGCGGGCGCGGAAATCTGGCCCGAGGAGTTGATCTGGATGTCGGAGCCGTTGACGTCTTCGTTCAATGAACCCATGTCAGTGAGCGTGACGCCCGCGGATGGAGCCGCGCGCCACAGGGCCGCAGCGGCATCGACCATGGCCGTGGCCTGCTGGTTGGTGACGGAACCATTCAGCGGACCCTGGTCGACGTAGTAATTGGCCTTGCCGCCGGCCCAGTGGACGGGTACCCCAAGGACGGCGGGATTAAAGAAGCTGACGCCGGCGACGTATTTGGGTCCGCCGGCGCGGGCGGCAGCGGGCGCGAGAAGGGAGATCGCCAGGCCGAGAAGGGAAATCGTGAAGCGGAGAAACGCGCAGTGGCGCGGCGAGGCGGCGCGAATGGATGCGAAACGCGCAGACGCGGGAACGGCGATGGGCACGGGATCCCCCAGACAGCCGGATTAGAGGCATCCAAGGGGCCAGGTTTTTTTCGGGATTCTTAGAGTTTGCTAAGGCATTGCCGCTTCAAACATGAGAAGGCTCTCATTGCGAACTGCAGGTGCCCCACCCACGGTATGTTTCATTGAGCGTTCTCCCGCGACCGGGGGTGCCCCATCCAAGCCGCGCCTTTTGCGGCTTGGGTGGGAAAGCACGCCCGCTCATCGCAAAGAACGCGATGAGCGGGGCACAGCCTAAAATGAGTGGGATTGCAAAATCGATGGCTGGGCCAACTGGCCCAAGAAGGCTGCGAATTAGGTAAGATTGCTCATTAGACTCAGCACGAGCGGAAAGTGATGATGAGATGCCAAAGATCGAAGAACGGGTCGCCGCAATTGAAACAGCCGCGAAGCACTTAAAATTGACGATTGGAATTCTCGTTCCGACATTATTGCTTTGGGGCGCTTATATCACCAAAAATGTCATTTCGATCAAACAGGCGCTTGCAGATCAGGGTACAAGACTCGTGGCGCAACTCAACTCTGCAAAGTCTCCGGAGGAACTCAGGGCAACGTTGAGCACCGTTACTGCTCAGGTGCAAACGTCGCAAGTTGATCATAAGACCCCTGACCCCAAGAAGACGATGGCTCTTTCAACCGCAGTTGCACGAGTGATTCACAACGATCCGCAGATTCCTGAAGCTTGGGAAGCAGCGAGTGCCCTGATAAGCTT
>JAJXXG010001192.1:974-7412 GCA_021781255.1 Acidobacteriota bacterium | reverse complement strand
CGGGCATGACCATGAACTCCTGGAAGTCCACGTTGTTGTCAGCATGCGCGCCGCCGTTGAGGATGTTCATCATGGGCGTGGGCAGGATGCTGGCGTTGATGCCGCCGAGGTAGCGGTAGAGCGGAATCTCCAGCGTCTGGGCCACGGCGCGTGTGGTGGCCATGGAGACGGCGAGGATGGCGTTGGCGCCGAGCTTGCTCTTGTTCGGCGTGCCGTCGAGGGCGATCATGGTCTGGTCAATCAGGCGCTGGTTTGCGGCGTCCATGCCTTCCAGCTCGGGCGCAATCACGCTTTCAACATTGGCCACGGCCTGCAGGACGCCCTTGCCCTGGAAATGGCTCTTATCGCCATCGCGAAGCTCCACGGCTTCATGCTCGCCTGTGGAAGCGCCGGAAGGCACAATGGCGCGGCCCATCGCGCCGCTCTCAAGAATCACGTCCGCTTCCACGGTGGGGTTGCCGCGCGAATCAAGAACCTCGCGCGCGCGAATGGCAACAATCTCAGTCATTTCAGTCCTCGCAATATGGTGCTGCAGCCGGTCATTCAGTTTTGGACGGCGATCGACGGCCAGGGCGACTCCGGCGGCACTGTGAATCGTATTCAGAAGCCCATGCACGTATTGGCTCTCCTCGCGCGTCCGGCGCGAAAAATGTTGATGTTCCGTAGGGATTCTAACAAACCGTGGCGCTCCGGACGGTGTGGCGGCGGTCACAGCGCGGCAAGTGATTGCACAGGCGGAGCATGGCAGGGTGGGTTATCTCAGTTGATTCTTGCCGCCGAAGGCACATGAGTCTGGCCGCGGAGCACGGAATAAGCTGCTGCCACGCTAGCATTAACGTGGGCGAACTGTCCGCTGGCTCAACGGGGCGCGCAGTTCCCGCAGAAGCATTTTCCCGGCAGGCGGAGCCCGCGAGCCCAGGGGAGCTTTGCCGGCGAAAAGGAGATATCTGAGATGAACCGGACGATTTTTACATTTGCACTTTTTGTTGCGGCCTCGGCGGCGCTGGGAGCGAAGCAGGCGAGCCCGTATCAGGGAGTGTCCAATCCCCCCACGGACGACACGATTGTGACCAGCGAAGCGGCGCCGGCCAAGCCCTCGCCCGCGCACCGGGCAGAGGCTCAGCCAGCGGCGGCCCAGCAGCAAACGGCTCCGCAGGCAGCGCCGGCGGCTTTGCGCGTGGCTCCGCGGAGCGACGCGACGGGCGAAGGCACGGACGCGGGCATCGTGGAGGTGGCGCAGCGAGCGCAGCCGGCCGCGGAGCCGGCGCTGGTGAAGCGGTCCTCCGCGCCCGATCCCGATGGCGACATTGTGCACCCGGCTCCGCTTGGGCCCAATGAACTGGGCGAGGGAACGATGATTCGAGTGCGCCTGCTGAACGATCTTTCCAGCAACTTCAGCCAGCAGGGCGAGGCGTTTCGCGGCAGGGTGGCGAGCGATGTGGTGCAGGGCGACCATGTGCTGATTCCTGCGGGGTCAGAGATCGATGGCAGGGTGGTGGATGCTTCGACGGGGCACTTTGGCGGGCACGGCTCGCTGTATCTGAACCCCGAGAAGCTGACGTTGCCCAACGGCAGAAGCTACAAACTGAACGCCGAGGTGAATTCGACGCCCGGCTCCCACGCACAGGTTGGCGCAGAGGGCGAGATTAGCCCGGACTCGCAACTGAAGCGCAACAGCATTGAGTACGCTGGCGGGGTGGGTGGCGGCGCTGTGACGGGTGCGCTGCTGGGCGGCCCGGTGGGGGCATTGGCAGGCAGCCTGGTGGGCGCGGGTTTGGTGACGACGCATCTGCTGGTGAGCCATCCTCAGGTGAGCCTCGACTCGGGGTCGGTTCTGATTCTGACGGTGAGCGAGAGCATGCACCTGATTCCTGTCGCGGGCAACGGGCGATAGCGGGGCGGATTTCGCGACATTCCATTGGGTATGCGGAAACGTACGTGCTGGTCCCCCGGGGCCTGCTACACTCCCAAGTTGCGCTGTGCGTGGGAGGCAGTAGATGGCTGAGATTGTTACGGTAGGCGTGGTGGGCGCGGGGACCATGGGCTCGGGAATCGCCCACGTGTTTGCGCGCGCGGGCTTCAAGGTGCTGCTGTGCGATGTGGAGCAGCGCTTTCTGGATCGCGCACTGGGGCAGATTCGCACGAATCTGGGCCGGGAAGCCGCCAAGGGCAAGCTGCCCGAGGCTGAGATAGAACCTACTCTGGCGCGGATTACGCCGACGATTGAGCGCGAGGCGCTGGCGGCGGCGGAGTTTGCCGTGGAGGCCGCGCCGGAGCGCATTGAACTGAAGGCGGATATCTTCCGGTCGCTCGACCGGATTCTGCCGAAGGATGCGATTCTGGCGACCAACACTTCATCCATTTCTGTGACGCGGCTTGCGGCGCTGACGCAGCGGCCCGGGCAGGTGATCGGGATGCACTTCTTCAACCCGGTGCCGGTGATGGCGCTGGTGGAGGTGGTGCGCGGGCTGGCCACCAGTGACGCGACGTTTTCCACGGTTCATGCGCTGGCGATTCGACTGGGCAAGACGCCGGTGGAGGTGAACGATGCGCCGGGATTTGTCTCTAACCGCGTACTGATGCCGCTGATCAACGAAGCTGCCTTTGCCGTGATGGAAGGCGTTGCGAAGCCGGAAGCGGTGGACCAGGTTTTCAAGCTGGGCATGGCGCATCCGATGGGGCCGCTGACGCTGGCGGATTTTATTGGCCTGGATGTGTGCGTGGACATCCTGCGCGTGCTGCAAGAGGGCTATGGCGACCCCAAGTACCGGCCTTGTCCGCTGCTGGTGCGGATGGTGGATGCGGGCTGGCTGGGGCGGAAGTCGGGTCGTGGATTCTATCTTTACGATAAATAGCGCTGTGCGGCGGGGCGCCTGCTTTCGCATGGCCAGATGTGTGCGTCCAACGATTCGATAGCAGGGAACTGACGAAGCCTTCGGCGCGTATCTTCCTCGACGCGCATCCGGGGCGTCGAGCGGCCATGCAAACCTTTGCGGACACTCTCGGGCAGGTCTTCCGCGCTATCGCGGCGAACAAGCTGCGCAGCTTTCTGACCATGTTTGGAATTGCGTGGGGCGTGGGGTCGTTGCTGGTGCTTGTGGGGCTGGGCGAAGGCTTTCGCTCGGGCCAGCACCGGCAACTGGCCACGCTGGGCAACGATCTGGTGATGATGTGGAACGGGACGATTCCTGCAGTGGCCAACCAGCACACCGGAATGCGCCCCTACCAGCTGACGATGGGCGATGCTGAGGCAGTTCGCCGCCTGCCTCAACTGCGCGCCACTACGGTCGAGCTGCAACGTTCTGATCTGTATGAAGTGAGCCAGTGGAACAACACCTCAGGCCACGTGATGGGCGTTGAACCCAACTACGGCCTGGTGCGGTTTATTCCGATGGCGACGGGCCGCTTTATTGACGGCGCAGACCTGGCGGACCGACGGCGCGTGGCGGTGCTGGGATTCAAGGCCGCTGTGCTGTTGTTCGCGGGCCGGCCCATGCTGGGCGAAACGATCACCATCAACGGTACGGCGTTCACGGTGGTCGGCTCGGTGGGCAAGATCTCTCGCGGCAACGACAACGAGTACGACGACCAGAAGGTGTATGTCCCCGTCACCACCATGCAGCAGTTGTTTCCGCTCAAGGGCAACAACATTCCCGAGGACGCGCTCACTTCCATTCAGTACCAGCCGACAAGCAGGGGAAATATCGTGGCGGCTGTTGCGGCGGTGCATCGCGTGATCGCGCAGCGGCACGGTTTCGATCCGTCGCTGAAGGATGCCTTCGACGAGTTCGACACCATTCAGGAAGAGAAGATGATCGGCGCAATCTTCACCGCGATGGATGTGTTTCTGGGCGGCGTGGGGATTGTGACCCTGGGCCTGGGCGCAGTGGGCATCATCAACATCATGCTTGTGTCTGTGACGGAGCGGACGCGCGAGATCGGCCTGCTGAAGGCGCTGGGCGCGACCAGGCGGAGTATTCTTTCGCAGTTCTTCTGGGAGGGGTTGCTGCTGACGGGGCTGAGCGGACTCATCGGCATCGCTTTGTCCGCGGGATTCATGGCCCTGCTTCAGATCGCTCTGACCGACAAGATGCCGGGATGGGATCCACCGCGGCTTGTGCCGTGGTCGGCTGCGTTGGCGCTTGTTTCGCTGGTGCTGAGCGGCGTAGTGGCGGGACTCTATCCGGCGAGCAAGGCGGCGCAGATGGACCCGATTGAGGCGCTGCGGCGCGAGTAAGAATCGGCAGCATTTGAAGGAAGCGCACTATGTTCAAAGACATCTGGGGCCAGGCCTGGGAAGCGATGGTGTACAACCGGCGGCGCACGGCCATCACCATGATCGGCATGGCGTGGGGCATTGCCACGGTTGTCCTGCTGCTGGCGTATGGCGCGGGCTTCAGCCGCGCGATCGAGGCCATCTTTGCCCAATGGGGCACGAACATTATCGGAACGTTTGCGGGGCGAACGAGCGAGCAGGCCGGCGGCGAGAAATCGGGCGTGCTGGTGCGCTTTACGCAGGACGACGTTGACCGCATTACGAATTCCGTGCCCGGAATTGAGCACATCTCCCCGCAGGTGATGAAAGACGTGCCGGTGCAGAACGAGCTGCACACCTACACCTGGAGCGTGAATGGCGTTCTGCCTGTGTTTCAGGACATATGGAAGCTCGATATCGATCAGGGGCGCTTCTTCAACGGCGCGGAAGAGGAGCAGCGCGCGCACGTCTGCGTGATTGGGTCGGAGTCAAAGACGAAACTCTTCTCCGGCGGCTGGGCCGTGGGTGAAACCATTCGTCTGAACGGAGTGCTGTTTACCATCGTCGGCGTGATGCAACCCAAGATGCAGGAGGGCGAGAACAACGACCGAAACCGCCAGATTTACGTGCCGTTCAGCACCATGAGCGACATCAAGGACACGAAGTATCTGGATGGAATCTGGTTCAGCTATCGCGGCAACTACGAACTGGTGGAGAAGAACCTGCGCGATACGCTGGCGGCGGCGCACCACTTCCGGCCCACGGATCACAACGCCATTTATGTGGCTAATCTGATGACGCAGCTTCATCAGTTCCAGATTCTGTCGATTGCGCTGCAGGTGCTGCTATCGCTTGTCGGCGCGCTCACGCTGGGCATCGCGGGCATCGGGCTGATGAACATCATGCTTGTGGCGGTGCAGCAGCGCACGCGCGAGATCGGCGTGGAGAAGGCGCTGGGCGCGCGCAAGCGGCATATCCTCTTGCAGTTTCTTGCAGAGGCGTTTGTGATTACCGGCGTGGGAGGACTGAGCGGCATTGCCCTGGCGTATCTGGTGTCAGTGGTGGTGGGGCGGATTCCGTTCTACAGCGCGCTGGCGCAGCACGCGGAGGCGGCGGATATCTACCTGAAGATTTCGCCTGTTTCGCTGATTGTGGCCACGCTGATTCTGGCCGTGACCGGGCTGGTCAGCGGAATGATTCCTGCGATGCGCGCGGCGAACCTGGACCCGATTGAGGCGCTGCGCTACGAGTAAGGCCGTCTCCTGAGCCTGCAGTGCGCGCTCAAGACAGCTTGTACGGAGCGCGGTAGGAGCGCGTCAGCAGCTCGCTTGCCGCCGGGTCGTTGAGGATGGTTTCTCTGGCGACGTCCCAGTGGAGCTTGCGGCCGGTGAGCATGGAGATGAGACCGAGGTGGCCGGGGATGGTGGAGTGATGCGCCGTCTCGACGGGCGCGATGGTGGGCTTGCGGGACTTGACGCAATCGAGGAAGTTGCGACGGTGCTCTGTTGACTCATAGATCTGGATTTTGCGCAGATTGTCGGGCAGGGATTCTTCCTTGACCCATTCCTGGTTGGAGGCGTCAAAGCCGCTGCGGTCTACCCAGACCCAGCCGTCCGAGCCGATCCACTTGGCGCCCATGGCGATGGCGGGCGAGCCTCCGGCGATGGTCATATGGACATCGTTAGCGTAGCCCGTGACCTCTTTGCGATAGGTGCAGGCGATGGTGTATTTCGTCGCTGCGTTCCAGACGGCGTTGGCTGCGGGGAACTCGCCGTGGCCTTCAACTTCAGAGGGCCCAGTGGAATCAAAGCCCAGGCCCCAGTGCGCGATGTCGCCGTGGTGGCCGATCCAGTCGAGGAGTTGCCCGCCGCCGGTGTTGTAGTTCCAGCGCCAGTTCTGGTAGACGCGCTGCTCGATGTAGGGCTCCATGCGCGAGGGGCCAATCCAGGTGTCGTAATCGAGCTCAGGTGGCGGCGGAGTGACGGCGAGATCCCATGCGGGCGTGCCGGGGACAATCAGGGCGGGGTTGGTGATCTTGTCTGGCAGGGCCGCGAGGCGCTTGAGGAGTGCGGGCACGGTGTTGGGGAAGTCGTGGGGCGCGCCGGGCAGGCCGACCTCGACATGGGTGACGTTGCCGATGAGGCCGTTGCGGACGATCTCGGCGGCTTTGTGGAACTGCGGCA
>JAJXXG010001192.1:0-964 GCA_021781255.1 Acidobacteriota bacterium | reverse complement strand
GATGATGTTGTTACGCTGGACGGCGCGGACGATGGCCTGCTGCTCGGCGATGGTGTGGGCGAGAGGCTTTTCGCCGTAGATGTCTTTCTTGCGGTTGGCGGCTTCGGTGGCGACGATGGCATGCCAGTGATCGGGGATGGCGATCATCACGGCATCGATGTCGTCGCGGGCGAGCAGCTCGCGGTAGTCGTGGTAGGCGCGGCAGTCCTTGTTGCCGTAGTGGGTGTTGACGGTGTCGACAGCCGCCTGCAGGTGGGCGGTGTGAATGTCACAGGCTGCGATGACCTGGCAGTCGTCGTAGGACAGGAAGGCCTTGGTGTTGGTGGGAGCGATCATGCCCCAGCCGATGATGCCGACGGTGATGCGATTGGAGGCGGAGACGCGGCGCGCGCGGGCGAAAGGGCTGGCGGAGAGGGCGGCTGCGGCGGTTGCGGCCTGAAGAAAGTGGCGGCGAGTGAAGGGGCTGGATGAAGGCTGCATGGCGATCTCCGTGCTTCGTTCGCTGGAGTGACCGCGCGAAGCGCTGACCGGCTCCGCATGGGAGAGGGAAAAATTGGCGGCAAACGATGCAGGGGAAGTCTAGCACGCGCGTGCGATGGTGCTGCCAGACGGTGGCGGTTCAGTTTGAAAAGAACTTTCTCTCTGGGGCTGATGCCCCGGATTCATTAGGCTCAGTGTATGTAAGGGCAGAAGCCCGTACCCTTCAAACTGACCCACTCCCTGTTAGACGGGTGGAAGCGCGTCGACGACGGGGACTCCGGCGGGCGGAGTGAAGTGAAAGGCTCCGGCTGAGACGGCGGCGTTGGGCTCCTGCGCGGTGAAGGTGAAGCGGGTGAGCGCGCCGTCCACTTCTTCAATTTCGATGGCTGTGATGGCGCCGTCGGCGGTGACGGTGAGCGTGAGCCGCTGGATGCGCTGCTCCTGGCCTTTGGGCTGGCCGGTGAGGGTGTAGCGGCCATTGGCG
>JAJXXG010001091.1 GCA_021781255.1 Acidobacteriota bacterium | reverse complement strand
ACTTCCTGGAACTTGACTTCAATGATCTCGCGGCTGCTGGTGGGCACGTTGCGGCCCACGTAGGTTGCCTCGATGGGCAACTCGCGGTGTCCGCGATCGATGAGCACGGCGAGCTGGACGCGGCGCGGGCGGCCGTGGTCAAACAAGGCATCGAGCGCGGCGCGGATGGTGCGGCCGGTGTAGAGCACGTCGTCGCAGAGGATGACGTCGCGGCCCTCCACGTTACAGCCGATTGCGCCGGGCTTGACCACGGGGCGGACGTCAGTGGTGGACAGGTCGTCGCGATAAAACTGAATGTCGAGCATGCCGGTGTCGATGGGGTGTTTCTCGATGCCGGCGATCAGCTTTGCCAGGCGCTGGGCGAGCGGAATGCCGCGCCGCTTGATGCCGACGAGCGCAAGGTTTTCGCTGCCGTTGCTTTTCTCCACGATTTCGTGGGCCAGGCGCACCAGTGTGCGCTCGATTTCAGAGGCGGACATCAGCCTGCCCTTGGTGCGCAGGACGGGTTGCTGCAGCGTTTCGCTCATGTGTGCTCTCTCGCCGGATGATACGAGGGTTCTCCGCTCAGGGCAAGTTGTGGAGAAGTGGAACCGGGTGAAGAAGGCAGGGCAACGCCTTGTAATAGACGCACTTTCGCTGCTTGCGGCAGGGCTAGACTTCGGGCCGCCGTCTGCGCGCCAGCATGCGGGCACCCACGGCGCCTCCGCCTGCGGCAAAGAACAGCAGGAAGAGCGAATTGACGGCAATGCCGAATGTCTCAATGCCTGCGTGTCCCCAGGGCGACATCATCCACACCTGCACCTGGGTGCGCAGCGCGACAGCCTCGGCATGCGCCGCATCGGATGAACCCATGCCGGCGGTCCACTCCTGGGCCATTTCCTGACTCATGCTGACGCGGGTTTTCCAGTCCGCGTCGATCTGGCTTGACTGGTGGAGAACAAATCGCTGCACGAAGAGCGCACCTCCGCTGGTGGCAAATGCGAGCCACGCAGCGAGCAGGCCTGTGACCAGGCCGATGCGGGCGCCTGCGCCGATTGTGATCCAGGCGGGGCGCTGGTTGCGCATGTAGAGGAGAACGGCCCAGGCCGCGGCACCGGCCATCCAGAAAAGCCCGAGCACACCCACGGGCGAGATGGCGCTGGAGAGCAGCCCGGCAGGTATCGCAAAGGTAATGGCCGCGCGCATGGCCGGCTTCCAATCAATGGTGCTCGCATCGCGCGCGGCTCCGGCCTGGGGCTCAGGCACAGCCTGCCCGCTGGCGCCTTCTTCCTCATAGACCAACTGCGGCAGCCCGCAGTGCGGGCAAAAGCAGCTTTCGGCCTGGGTGGTCTGGTGGCAACGGGTGCAGGTAGTTTCCATTCTTCTTAAAAGCCTATAGCATTTCCGCGCCTTCGCGTACGCGAAACCTTGGCGCGGGATGCCGCTGCCTGGTTGAGCGGGGTGTTTTTCGACGATGCGGGCGCACGCGAGCGGTGATTTGAGCCGGATGGCCTGTGCCGATTTGAGTGGGGATAGGCGCAGCGTGCAGCAAAATCCAAAGGGGCTATGGCTTTGTCGAGTGCGGGTGGCGGGGCTCTGCGAAATTCAGTTTGAGTGCATGAACAATGAAAGCATACTGCCGCCTGGCGCAGGCGTGACAGCGCAGGGGATATTGCAGAAGCAGGAGATGAGGCAGGTCAGTGGTACGAAGGCGCGAGATGCGAAGATCGGATCTGCCGCAACTTTTGCAATCGATGTGCATGCCAACCTCGAGCGCCAGTTCCGCCTATCTGGCGTGACGGCAAGTGGAAGCTTAGGCGGACCCGGCGCGCGATGCAGGGTCTCGCGCTCCAGAAGCAAGGATGATTGTCGAGCCTGCGGCGCCTGCCAGTCAGTTTGACATATGGAGCGCGCAATTCATACGGGGAAAAGCCGATTGCATCGGCTTTGCAGCGTTCGCCGGGACTCCGGGGCTCGCGCTTGTTCTTCAAGCTCTGCCGATTATGGGTTCCTGCACTTCAGCCAATCCGGCAAGCCTGGCGGTCACGATTTCTTCAGTTGCTTTGACGACCTCTTCAAGGGTCATGCTGGTGGAGTCCAGCAGGATGGCGTCCGGGGCCGCCTTGAGCGGCGAGTCGGCGCGGCTGCGGTCACGCTCGTCGCGTGCGCGCAGGTCTCGGATGACTTCTTCCGGCTTAACGGCCGGCTGGGGGCCAAGCTGGTCAAAGCGGCGCATGCCCCGGACCTCAGGGGCCGCATCCAGAAAGATCTTGACCTCGGCGTGCGGAAAGACCACGGTGCCGATGTCGCGCCCCTCCATGACCACGCCGCCGCCGGCGCCCATTTCCTGCTGAAGGCGGACCATCCATGCGCGAATGGCAGGGAAGACGCTGACGCGCGAGGCGGCATCGGTCACGCTCTGATCGCGAATCAGCGCGGTTACGTCCTCGCCGTCGAGCAGGACGCGGTTTTCATATCCGCCGGCTTCGAGGCGGATATGAGTCTCGGCGGCCAGTTTCTCAAGTTCTGCGACGGAATCGAGCTGGAGGCGCGCGCGCAGGGCCTTGAGAGCAAAGGCGCGGTACATCGCACCTGTTTCAAGATTCAAGAGGCCAAAGCGCCGGGCCAGGCGGCGCGCAATGGTGCTCTTGCCCGCGCCGGCGGGTCCATCGATAGCTACGATGATGTTTCCGGCAGATGCCGGGGCGCGCAAGGGTTTTTGAACGGGGCTCATCCGCGTTTTTTGGATCCCTGCCTGGACCGGGCGGTAAAGCCGTAGCGCTTGGTGTTTCCTGCGCCAGCCTTGGCGGTCATGGCCGGTTTGCGGTTGCCGCGGGCAGCACCGCGCGCATCGGGTCGTGCATCCTTGCGTGGGGCGCTGACGCTGCGGGAGAGACTGCCGCTGCGGGTGGACGCGCCAGGCTTGGCGGAGGATTTTGCCTTGGGGCCGTGGCCGTTGCGCTTGCTCCACGCCGGGGCGGCAGACTTCGCGCTGGGCTTGGTGCGGGCAGACGAGGATGATGGACGGGCCTTGGCGCCGTTGGAGCGCGCGCTGCTTTTGGAGCCCGCAGCGGGATGGGAGCCGTTCGATTTGCCGTTGGATGCGCCGTGCGCGCTCTTGGACGCGCCCTGGCTCCAGCGCGCGCCTGACGCGGGCCGGGATCCGTTGGAGGTACGCGATGCGGCAGGCCGGGCATCTGAGCTGCGCCGTGCCGGACGGCTGCCGGAGGAGGCTTGCGCGGACTTGCGGTCGCGGCTGAGAGAGGCCGGGCGGCTGAAGTGGGGCCTTGCTGCGGCAGGCTTGCCCGCTGCTTCGGGCTTGCGCGCAGGGGTTCGCGCCGAGTGGGAACTGGCGGGCCGGTGCTGCTCAGCGTGCGCGGCGGGCGCGGGCGAGTGGGCCGGACGGGCGGCAGGCAGCTCCGGCGCTTCGTCTTCGTGCTCCCTGTTGTGCATGAAGTAGGCCGAGGCCGGCATGTATGAGCTTGCGTAGGTGGTGGGCGTGACGGCGAACTCCGGCAGCGTGCCTGCGACGTAGAAGTGCGGCGAGTGGCCAAGAGAAATGGTGTGAACCTGCCGGGTGGCTACCAGGCCGCGCAGGACTTCGCGGATCTTGCTGCGCGCCGTGAGCGGAGACAGGAAGAGTTCGACTTCTTCCATGCTGGCCGCAATCACGGCCTGCAGGTAGATGGAAGCGAGCACGGAGATGGCTGTGACCTGAGAGGTGGACGCGCCTTCGGCAATCGCTTTCTGGAATCGATGACGGAGCAACTGCCACCGGGCAGGCTGGCCGGGCGCAGAAATGACGGGAATGATGCGCAGTTGCTGCCAAAGCTCGGTGATGGCGCGGAGCACGGCGGACTCGCTGACCTCGCGACCCAGCGCCTGCTTCAGCTGCGCGATGGTGGCGTCGCCTGTTGTTTCCAGCAGCTTGTAGGCCTGCACGGCCAACTGTGAAACCTGGCGCGAGCCGGTGAGTTGAGGGCTGCGGCGCCAGTCACGGTCACCCCGCAGGGCATACACGTAGGGCAGAACCCAACTGGCTACGACAAAGTCGGGCTGCTCTCCGGGCTGACCCAGCAGATTGAGCCGGACTGCCACGCCTTCCGTCTCAAGGCGGACCAGCAACTCCTCGGCCGCGGCGATCTGAGGCGGGTTGGGAGTGACATCCCGCTGGCCTGCGATTGCCTCAACAAATGAAGGCGCTACGAAGGAAGAAGCCTGTTTTCTGGGCAGGAAAAGGCAAAGGCCCGTCTCCTCGATCCACGTCCGGGCATCCTCCAGTGTGAGGGCCCCAAGTCCGTTGTGGCGCATCCTTTCGGCGCGCGCTGCTTCCAATTGTTCCGATGTCAAAGAAAAACCCTCGCTTCCAGGCTGGCGCTGGCGCCGGGCGCCCCTCTGCTGCAAGCAGGGCGGCCACCCTTCACTTATCTTAAATGGGAATTAAATTCGATGGAAGGCCCGCTGGATATCCTTCCACGAATACTGCAATGCTATTGGACGTCCGTGAGGGCAACTGGTTGGGTGTTCGGTCTTCGCCAGCTCGTGCAGAAGCCACTCCATGCGGACGGGGTCGAGGGGGGTGTTGACCTTGATGGCGGAGTGGCAGGCGATGGAGGCCGCGATGCGCGTGCGAAGCGATGTAAGGTCCTGATTCTGTGTTGGTTCCTCTGAGTCTCCGCTGGACTGTTCGATGACCTCGGCGAGCATGCGCTCCAATTCTGCACCCTCCAAGCCGGCGGGGGCAGCTTTGACGGCAAGTGTCTGAGGGCCAAAGGGTTCCACTTCAAAGCCGTTCCTTTCGAGCTCTTCGGCGATGCGGGCAAAGACGACCATCTGCCAGGGCTTCAGCTCGACGAGAAGCGGCATCAGGAGGCGCTGGCGCTGGACGCGCTCGACCTGGCGGTCGCGCAGAATTTTTTCAAAAAGAATGCGTTCGTGGGCTACATGCTGGTCGATGATCCAGAGGCCGTCCTGGCCGGTGGCGAGGATGAAGGACTCGCGGAGCTGGCCGAGGGGGCGGAGCGAGCCCAGGTGATTCAAATTGGCAGCGGCCTGCTCGGCCTCTATCAGTGCAGTTTGCGCAAAGACTGCCCTTGTGTCTGAGATGTCCGCGGAGCCTGCTTCGGCGGGCTGGGGGTCTGCGGGCCGCAAACGCGTCTCTGCCGCCGGGCCCCATGCCTGGGCGTCAAAGCCGGCGGCGTCGAGTGAGCGGCCATCAAAGGGCAGCCTGCCGGGGACGGGAGGGATGGGGCGCGGCGTGAGCTGGAAGCGTTCGGCCTCAGCTTCATCGTCCTGAAAAATGGCGAGTTCGGATTCCGCCTGTGGCCGGGGTGGATTCGCGTCGGGGGCGCCGGGCAGAGGCGAGGCGGATGGAGGCATGAGCGAAGGGCTGGCGGCGGGCGCGGCGTCCAGCGCGGCCAGAAATCCGGCGGCGGGGCGCGTCTTGATGAGCGCTGTGCGCAGGCTGTCGCGGACGAAGTCGTGGACGAGATTCTGCTGGCGGAAGCGGACTTCGGTTTTAGCCGGGTGGACGTTGACGTCCACTTCTTCGGGGGGCATTTCCAGGAAGAGCAGCACCACCGGGGAACTGGTGGGGGGGATGACGTTGCGGTAGGCCTCGGTGATGGCGTGCAGCAGCAGGCGGTCGCGGATGAGGCGCTTGTTGACAAAGATATAGATGGAGTTGCGATTGAGCTTCTGCAGCTCCGGCTTGCTGAAGAAGCCGCTGAGCCGCAGTGTGCCGGGGATGCGGACCGGCTCGGCGGGGTCACGCTTCCAGGGCGGAGGTTCGGGCAGGCCGACGCGTTCGAGGGGCATTTCAGAGGCCATGGGCAGGAGCTGCGCAAGCGTGTCCTTGCCGAAGACTTGATAGATGCGCTCGGCGGTGCGGGCGACGGGCGGCGCGGAGACGATGGTGTGCGAGGCGGAGAGCAGCTCGAAGTGCTTATCCGGGTGGACGAGCGCGTAGTGGGTTACGAGCGCCGTGACGTGGGCCAGCTCAGTGGACTCGGCGCGGAGGAATTTTCGCCGTGCGGGGATATTGAAAAAGAGGTCGGCGACGGCGAGGGTGGTTCCGCGAGGCAGGGCGGCGTCGTCGACGCGCAGGATTTTGCCGCCGGCTATTTCCATGTGGGTTCCGGCGGGGTCGTCGCCGGTGGTGGTGTCGAGGGTGACGCGGGCCACGGAGCCGATGGAGGGCAGCGCTTCGCCGCGAAAACCAAGGGTGGCGATGGAGAGCAGATCGTCGGCGGTGCGGAGCTTGCTGGTGGCGTGGCGCTCGAAGGCCAGCAGGGCGTCGTCGCGGTTCATGCCGTGGCCATCGTCTGTGACTCGAATGAGCTTGCGCCCTCCTGCCTCGACTTCAACGCGAATGCGATTGGCGTCGGCGTCGAGGGCGTTCTCCAGGAGTTCCTTGACGACGGAGGCAGGGCGGTCCACCACCTCGCCGGCGGCGATCTGGTTGGCGACGTGGTCGGGAAGAACGCGGATGCGGCCCATCTGGGAATAGGGTAACGCAGGGCGCGGACTTGTGATGCGCGGGGTGGGCTGGATTTGCATGAGAGCCGGGAAGACGCGGCGGCTGCGGGTTCTCACGGAAATGCAATCTGGCTGAGCTGGCTGCGGAAAAACTCAAAAGGGTAGCCCCAAGGAGATCGCAGAGAACCGCAGGGCCTGAAGGCCATGTCGTTTTATGCCGCTTGCGGCACGACTGAAGAGGCTGCGGAAAAACTCACACGAGCGGTCCAAACGAAAAGACAGAGAACCGCAGAGCCTAAAGGCCATTCTGATTTTAAGCCACTTACGGCACGAGTAAACTCGTGCCCTGACGCAAGACCTTGCCAGCGGTGAGTTTTTCCGCAAGCTGTGAAGTCGTGCCCTGTTACACGACATTGTCAGCGGCGAGTTTTTCGGCAGCCGGTGTAGCGGAAGATTCACAGCTGCTTCACCGGGCTGTAACGCTGCTCATCCACTTTAGGACTGTCTGTCTCTGAGAAGACGATCGACGAGCGTCCCCGCTCCGCGTTCGGGGGCATCGCTTCCTGTGCATGATGTCGCTCCAGTACAAAAACACAACTTTTTTCTGGAGGTTTTGCTGTATGGCACGTACCTGGTTGACCTGCGTCCTCGGGATTTTACTGGGATGCTCGACATTGTTTGCCGCGGGAGTGGATAGCGAAGTACGCGGGCGGGTGATGGACTCGACCGGCGCGCTGGTGCCTGGCGCAGACGTGACGCTGAAGGGCGCGAATGGCGTGAGCTATCACGCGACGAGCGACGCCGGCGGACAGTTCATGACACCCGCGCTACCGATGGGCAGCTACACGCTGTCGGTTTCGGCGAGCGGATTTGCGCCATACAGCAAGGAGAATGTGCGCCTGACCTCGGGCCAGCAGATGAGCATGGATGTGACGCTGTCTGTTTCTGCCACGGGCCAG
>JAJXXG010000919.1 GCA_021781255.1 Acidobacteriota bacterium | reverse complement strand
GCCGTCATCCTGCCCGTCAGCAGCCCTGACACCATCGGCGAATAGTTGATCACCCCGATGCCGTGTCCCTCTGCAAACGGCAGGATGTCCTTCTCCACCTCGCGCCGCAGCATCGAGTAGGGCGGCTGCAGGCTGGTGATGGGAGCAATCGGCTCCAGCAGCCGCATCTGCGCCGCGGAAAAGTTGGATACTCCGATCCAGCGCACCTTGCCCTGTTCGCGGAAGCGCGCCAGCAGTTCCCACGCCGCCTCGATCTGCTCCTCCGGCCGTGGCCAGTGGATCTGGTAAAGATCGATCGTCTCCACCCCCAGACGCTGCAGTGAGCCGTCGAGCTCATTCGTCAGCGACGCCGCGTCCAGATTGCTGTAGATCGTCCCATCCGGATTCCACAGCCGCGAGCACTTGGTAAAGAGAAAAGGCTTGCGCCCCCACGACTTCACCGCCCGCCCCACAACCTCCTCCGAGTGTCCCAGCCCGTACACCGCCGCGGTGTCGATCCAGTTCACGCCCAGGTCCAGCGCCCGATGGATCGCGGCTATCGACTCCGCGTCCTCCTGCGCTCCCCACGCATACTGCCAGTTGCTGCCGCCAATGGCCCACGCCCCCAGGCCGATCGCGGAAAGATTCAGGTCGGAGTTCCCAAGCCGGCGCAGGGCCGGCGTCGCGGTCGCAGTCATAGCACCAGAATAGAGGGTGCCGCGGCCCATTGGCGCGGCGCGGCTTTTTTGTGTCATCCGGCGTAGCGCCGGGTCGCGCGCGTGCCGATGCGTGCAGCGCCCCAGCCGGCGTCCTGGCCCTGCGCTGGAAGTGCAGGCTCAGTTCAAGAACATCGTTCGATACAGCGTATCCCGCTGCACCGGCTTGAATCCCGCGTCGCGGATAATCCGCCGCAGCTCTTCCTCCGTCGTGCAGTTCGACGTGCCCGCCGCCTTCACCACGTTCTCTTCCAGCATCACCGAGCCCACGTCGTTGCCGCCGAAGTGCAGGCCCATCTCCAGCACCTTCAAGCCCTGCGTCACCCAGCTCGCCTGCACGTTCTCGATGTTGTCCAGATAGAGCCGCGAGATCGCCAGCACCTTCAGGTATTCAACTGACGTTGCCTCGTCCCAGCCTCGGCCGCCCAGCGCGGTATGCTTCGGCTGAAAACTCCACGGGATGAACGCCGTGAATCCGCCCGTCTCTTCCTGCAGCCGCCGCACGACCTCAAAGTGGTTGATGCGCTGCTCCAGCGTCTCGCCCACTCCGAACATCATCGTCGCCGTCGTCCGCATCCCCAGCTCGTGCGCCGTCCGGTGCACACGCACCCAGTCTTCTGTCCCGCACTTCAGCCGCGCAATCCGGTGCCGCACCTCGTCGTCCAGAATCTCCGCGCCGCCACCGGGAATCGAGTCCAGCCCCGCCCCCCGCAGCCGCGCGATCGTAGTGCGCAGGTCCAGCTCCGAGTACTCCGCGATCGCCAGCACCTCCGACGCCGAAAGGCAGTGCAGCCAGATCTCCGGAAACCGTTCCTTGATCCCCCGGAAGAGCCGCTCGAACCAGTCGATCTTCAGCTCCGGATGAATCCCGCCCTGCATCAGCACGCCCGTCCCGCCCATCTCCACCGTCTCGGCGATCTTGGCATAGATCGTCTCCAGGTCCAGTACGTACCCTTCCTCTGAACGTGGGTCCGGCTTGCCCGCCCGCGGCAGCGGACGGTAGAACGCGCAGAACGTGCAATACTCCGTGCAGAAGTTCGTGTAGTTGATGTTGCGGTCGATGATGTACGTGACCACGCCCTCAGGATGCAGACGCCGCCGCACCGCGTCCGCCTCCATTCCCAGACCAATCAGGTCCGTTGAGCGGAAGTAATCCAGGGCTTGTTCGCGCGAGATCGGCATACTTCAGATTCTAACAATTCTCATGCATCCCGCATCGGCGCGGCTTCCGGTCCGTTGATCGCGCCCGCCGGCGGTAGCCGGCGTCGCCTCGTCCCGTCCCCGCGTTGGCCCTCAGGCTCCCTCGCGCGACCGGAACAGGAAAATCCCCCGCGTCCGCAGCGGCCGTCCCTGCGTCCGCTCCAGGTTCGACGCCGTCGATACCCCGCTGAAAAGAATGAAGAAGTCCAGGAACGCCCGCCAGAAGCCCTTGTTGTTGTCCGAAACCATCGCAGTTGTTCCTCGCCCGGAGAATCGCCGGCCCACGTGCCCCATTCACTCATTCGATGGCCCGGGGAGCTGCGCGGTTGCGCAATTTCCCGCATTCCCGTCCGCGCGCCGCCGGCCTTCTCGCCGCCGCTACACCCGCACAAACGTCGCCCGGTCCTTGTCCTTCCGCGTCTGCGCCACCGGAAACACCTGCCCATGCATCACGATGTACACCCCTGGACCCAGCAGCCGCGCCGCCAGCAGGCTCTCCGTCAGATTCTGCAGCCCGTCCGAGCCCTCGAACCCCAGCGGCGTCATGGCGCCCGTCAGCACAATCGGCGTCTGCAACTCCGGAAACGACTGCTCCAGGTACCGTCCCGTCTCCACAATCGTGTCCGTGCCGTGCGAGATCACGATCGGCGCGCCCTCCGTCAGCAGCTCCGCCACCCGCGCCCGCACCTCGGCGCGGTCCGCCTCGGTCATCTCCAGGCTGTCTTTGTTCATCAGGTGTTCTGACCGGATCTCGGCGTCCGGCAGCCGCAGCATCCGCAGATACCGGTCCAGCTTGGCGGCGCGATTCTCCACCGCCCCGCTCTGCTCCGAGTACACCTTTTCGATCGTTCCGCCGGTCGACAACAGATAAATGCGCTGCATGCTCGTTCCCTGCGCCATCGCTAGCCGCGATAGCGTCTCTGGTGCCAGCTCCACGCCGTCCGCAGGATCTCGTCCAGGTTCGTATACCGCGGCTTCCATCCCAGTTCCTTCATTGCCTTGGCCGAGCTGGCCACCAGCACCGCCGGGTCGCCCGCCCGCCGCGCATGAACCTCCGCCGGAATCGCATGGCCCGTCACCCGCCGCGCCGACTCCACCACCTCCCGCACGCTGAAGCCCTTGCCGTTGCCCAGGTTGTACACCAGCGGCGTCGCCGCGCCTTTTCCCGCCGCCAGCGCCTCCAGCGCCAGCAGGTGCGCCTCCGCCAGGTCCGCCACGTGAATGTAATCCCGTATGCACGTTCCATCCGCCGTCGGATAGTCGTCGCCATACATCCGGATCGAGCTCCGCCGTCCCAGCGCCACGTCCAGCACCAGGGGAATCAGGTGCGATTCCGGCTCGTGCGACTCGCCGCGCACAATCCCCTCCGCCGTCTCCGCCGCCCCGGCCACGTTGAAGTAGCGCAGTGAGGCGTATTGCAGCCCGTGGATGCGGTGCAGCCACTTCAGCATCTGTTCCACCAGCAGCTTCGAGTGCCCGTACGCATTCGTCGGATCAAGGCGCGCATCCTCCTCGATCGGCACCTTCTCCGGCTCTCCGTATACCGCCGCTGTCGATGAGAACACCAGCCGCTTCACTCCGCAGCTCAGCATCGCCTCCAGCAGCGACAGCGTCGATGCAGTGTTGTTGCGAAAGTAGATCTCCGGCTTCTGCATCGATTCGCCGGCCTCGATCAGCGCCGCGAAGTGCAGAACCGCGTCAAAGGGCTCATGCGCCTCTCGCGCCGCCGTAAAAATCTTCTCCAGATGACCGCGGTCGCTCAGTTCGCCCTCGATCAGCTCCACTCCGGCCGGTACCTGCTGCCGGTGACCGTGGCTCAGGTTGTCGTACACAAACGGCTTATGGCCTTTTTCCTGCAGCAGTCCCGTTACGGAACTCCCAATATATCCTGCACCGCCAGTAACTAGGATCTTCACAAAAAGACTGTCCTTTCTGCGACAGTTTAGGTAACTTTGAGTCTATAAGATCAGTGCCGCACCGGGTGGCGCAATGGTTCATCCGGTTTTCACGGCTGCTGCCGCCCGTTCACTCCGCTCTGGCAGCGCCACGGCGCAACAAACAGCAGGCGAACATCAAGCCGCTCCCGGGATTTGCACTACGGAATCCGTGCTTTTGCTTTCAATAAAAGCCTGATTCCAGAAAATTTATCTTGGTTATCAAGTGGAGGATTTGAATGTCCGAAAGTCGGCCTGCGGGCCGTCCCGGAAAGGGAGCCTGTGCTGCGGGGACGTTCTGCGGCCGTCGTCCGCGGAACCGCTCCGGTGTCACGCCTCCGCCATCCCGCCCCCGGTTCCGGACTTTGCCCGCGAGTTCTTCTCCCCGCGCAGATTCCCAGCCGGCGGGAACCAAGAGTTATAACGGCGCGGACTGGAATTCGCGTCATAATCCAAAGCGGGAGCGCTTTCCGCACCATCCGGCTGACGCGGCTTCAGCATCACCATACTCCGGAAGCAAGACTGCCGCGCCGATCCGCCCTTATGCAGGTGAGGGACGTTCCATGCGCCGGATCAGGTACACCGGTCCTGGAGCGGCTGCAAACCCTGCAATCGATGGGCGTAATCGGAGAGCCCCGGCAGGCAGCGCGTCGCGGTTCCCGCTGTCACGCACAGCACTGAAGAGTATCTTGCGCCGTTGGCGGCGGTCGGAAGTGAGGTTTCGAACATGTCGATGAACTACTCCCCTGGGCGAACGAACTTTGGTCTTTTGCCCGAGCCGGAAGGGCGGTCTGTCTCCTTCCTTATCAGCTCGACGCTGAATGCCGCTGTTCTGGTCACTCTCGTTTGCGTGGGCATGATGGCCCGGAAGGTCATCCAGCAGCACTATGAGATGACAGAGATCTTCGCGCCCTCCACTCCGCCCCCGGTCGAGCACATCCGCCAACCTCCGCCGCCCAAGCTGCCGCCTCCGCCCCAGCAGCCCAAGATCGAGCTTCAGCCCCGCCAGATCGCCATGCCCAGGCCCCGGCCGGAGCCAAAGCCCGTTCAGATGGAGGCTAAGGTCAATCTCCCCGTCCCGCAGGCCCGGCCCCAGATCACCCTGGCTCCGCAGCCCAAGGCCGCCCTTGCTGACGCCATGCCGGCGCAGAACGATGCCGTCAAGGCCCGGGTGGGCCAGGTCCACCTCGGCGAAACCTTCGGCGCCACTCCCAATCCCAATGCCGCGCGTCCGGCCACCGTCGCCGCCATCGGCAATCCTTATGGCGGCATGCACGGTCCCGCCGTCGCCCCCTATGGCAAGGTGGGCTCTGCCGGGCTTGGCACCAACACCCGCGCCACCTCCGGTTATGGCGTCCCGGGCCGCGTCGCCTCCGCCGGCATCCCCGGCGCAACCGGAGTCAATAACTCCGGGTCCAACTACGGCAAGGTCGCCGCGGCCGGCATTCCCGCCGCCACCCAGGTCGCCGTAGCCCAAAGGCCCGAGGCCGCGCCCGCCTCCACCAATCTTGAGGTGCTCTCCAAGCCGCCCGTCCGCTATACCGCCGAGGCGCGGCAATTGAAGATTCAGGGTGACGTCGTTTTGCGTGTCACCTTCCTTGCCTCGGGCCAGGTCGAGGTGCAGGGCATAGTGCGCGGTCTCGGGCATGGCCTCGACGAGGAAGCTCGCCGCGTCGCCGAGCAGATCCACTTCCGTCCGGCTACCCGCGACGGCCGCCCCGTCGACACCACCACGACCATCACCATCACTTTTCAGTTGGCGTAGCATAAGAAAAAGTCCGGTTTTACGTGGCCAGTGCTCAGCCGTGGCGCGCCGCAGGGCGCGGTAAGGGTGACGAAAGCCAGAAAGTATTCCATCAGGAGTCGCACATGACGTTTCGAAAGATCCCCCTTGCCCTGCTGATCCTCAGCATCGGCCTGGGCTGCGCGTACGCTAAAAAACAACCTAAGTACGAGCAGGCCCGCCAGCTTACCCCCGAGCAGGAGGCGCTGGTCCAGAAGGCCATTGCCCAGGAGAAGGTCCTGATCAGGAACATTCAGCAGCGCACCCCACTGGTCGAAACCTACATCCAGGACACCAAACCGGATGTCAAGCTCTATGAGGTTCCCATCGGCGACCATTACATGCTCAGCCGCGTGGACTTCGGCAAGACCTTCTTCGACAAGACCTACACCCCCAAGGCCGTCCAGGCCCGGCACGGTTTCTTCAAGGGCTCCATGGAAGCCATCACCGAGCTGACCAAGGCGCTGCACCTCGACACCCAGTTCGTCTACTCCGAAACCGGCTTCATGCAGATGATGTTCCTTGACCCCACCGGCTTCGACCAGCAACACTACGTCTTCAGCTATGTGCGCCGCGAGTTCCTCGGCTCCGTGCGGACCTGGGTCTTTGACGTCCATCCCCGCCCTGAGATCAAGGGCATGGGCCGCTTCTACGGCCGCGTCTGGATCGAGGACGAAGGGGGCAACGTCGTCCGCTTCAACGGCACCTATACCGGACCCACCGACGAAGACTCCTCCAAGCACTACTTCCACTTCGACAGTTGGCGCATGAACGTACAGCCCGGCATCTGGCTCCCCGTCGCCGTCTATGTCGAGGAGACCCAGCGCACCGAGACCGACAAGTCCGTCGGCCTCAAGGCCCAGACCCACTTCTGGGGCTACTCCCTCAAGCTGCCCACCCGCGACAGCGAAAACGTCAGCATGAAGGTAGACGACGCCGTCGACAAGAGCGACGACTCGCAGGACGTCGGCCCCCTCCAGGCCTCGCGCATGTGGATCACGCAGGCTGAAAACAATGTCATCGACCGTCTCGTTGAAGCCGGCCTCGTCGCGCCCCTCACCTCCGGCGGCTATGAGGATAAGGTGCTCGGCCAGATCGTCATCAATCTCGTCGTCCCCAACAACCTCGCCTTCACTGACCAGATTCACTGCCGCGTCCTGCTCACTGACACCATTGAGGCCACCACCGTCGGCAACACCATCCTGATCAGCAAGGGCCTCATTGATACCCTGCCCAACGAAGAGTCCATCGCCTCGGTCGTCTCCATGGAGCTGGCGCATATCGCCATGGGCCACCACATCGACACTCGCTATGCCTTCAACGACCGCCTGCTCTTTCCCGACGAGGCCACCTTCCGGCGCATCGATATGAACCACACCGATGTAGATAACGGAACCGCCGCCAAGCGCGCCATGGAATATCTTCAGAACTCCATGTACAAGGACAGGCTCGCCAACGCCGGCCTCTACTACGAGCAGCTCGTTGACCGCGCCGGCGTCCTCAAGGCCCTCAACACTCCCCGCCTCGGCGACTCGCTCCTCAAGCCCGACGGCACCCCCTGGATGTCCGAACTCCTCCACTCCGCGCCCAAGATCAACTGGGACGACCTCAATCAGACTGCGGCTCTGCCCCTCGGAAGCTGGCTCAAGACGGACCCCTGGGACGACACCGAGCACATGCTCAACGCCAAACGGTATGCCCCTATGAACGCCCGCGACAAGATGCCGTTCGAGGTCACGCCCATCTTCTACAAGCTGCAGCGCTATGACGCGGCTTCAGTTGCGCCCCAGCCCGCGGCCGCGCCGGCCGGCGGCCAGCCTG
>JAJXXG010000581.1 GCA_021781255.1 Acidobacteriota bacterium | reverse complement strand
GCGGCCTGCGGCGAGCCATTCGCAGCCTGGTGAAGTTGCGCGACAGAGGGGCGGCGAATGCGAGATGCTGCTCCGCCACCTTAACCCCACGGAGGGAAGGATGCCAGCCGACCTGCAGTTTCTGGAAGAATGGATCCCCGAGAGAATGGACCCCGGAACAGTCTTTGTGCTGGAAAACCAGGCCAAGCTGGGTCAGGTGGAGAATCCCTACGTGGCAGTGATGTCTTGCCCGCGCTGCGGCACGCTGGGGCTCATCACGCGCCGCCAGCTATGCGGCGGCGAAACGATGATCTGCGGCGGCGAGAACTGCTCAGCCGAATACCGGCTGGACGGCGAGACGATCTGCTTCCGCGGCCCGCAGTAGGCGACTGAAATCACCACATAATGACAGCGCGGGGACGAGCGCACGGCCTGACGATCCGCGATGCGCGCGGAAGCGGCCAGGGAACCGAGGCTGAAGAGGCTGCGGAAAAACTCAAAAGAGTAGCCCCAAGGAGGTCACAGAGAACCGCAGGGCCTGAAGGCCACGTTGTTTTACGCTACTTGCGCACGAGTAAACTCGTGCCATGACACAAGACATTGCCCGCGGCGATTTTTTCCGCAGCCTGTGAAGTCCCCTGAATTCGACGAAAGAATATGAGGATGGCTCTGACGCAGCGCTTGCAGGTGCGAAGTTTTCTGGTTGTCTGGCTTTTCGTGCTGAGCGCCATCGCGTATCTGGATCGCACCAACATCGCGATTGCGGGCGCGTTGCTTCGCGACGAGCTGGGCATCAGCAACGTTCAACTGGGATGGATCTTCAGCGCATTTCTGCTGGGCTATGCCGCCTTTCAGATTCCCGGGGGCTGGATGGCCGGCCGCTATGGACCGCGCCGCGTGCTTGCCGCAGGGGTGCTGTGGTGGGGTGTATTTACAGTGCTCACAACCATGGCGTATCCGAGGCTGGGGCACGCGCTTCTGCTGCTGCTTCTGATTCGTTTCTCGCTTGGCGCGGGAGAAGCTGTGATATATCCGGCTTCCAATCAGTTTGTATCCCAGTGGATTCCCGTTGCTGAGCGGGGCCGCGCGAATGGCTGGATTTTTGCCGGTGTTGGCGCGGGCGCGGGAGTGAGCATTCCTGTTCTGACCTGGATCATCAGCCACTACGGCTGGCGAGCTTCGTTCTGGTTAAGCGCGTTGGCGGGCATTGCAGCCGGGCTCGCCTGGTACGCGATGGCGCGCGACCTGCCGGAACAGCATCCGCATATCTCCCCGGAAGAACTGACGCTTATCCAGGCCACGCGCTCGGCGGAGGGAACGCACCGCTCGGACAAGCCTGTTCCGTGGCGCGCCACGCTCCTGAATCTGAATGTGGCGGCTCTTACGCTGAGCTACTTCAGCTTTGGCTATGTGGCGTGGATTTTCTTCAGCTGGTTCTTCATCTATCTGGCGCAGGTGCGCGGCCTGAACATGAAGGCCAACTCGTTCTTTTCCATGATTCCATTTCTGGCCATGACGGTTTGTTGCCTGGTGGGCGGCGCCGTGAGCGACGCGCTCTCAAAAAGGCTTGGGCTGCGTCGCGGGCGCTGCGGCATTGCGGTGGTCTCGCTGCTGCTTACGGGCGTGTTCCTTGTGGTCGGCTCGCACGTGCAGGGCCCCTACGCGGCGAGCGTGATTCTGGCAGGCGGCGCAGGCGCGCTGTATCTGTCGCAGAGTTCGTTCTGGGCGGTGAGCGCGGACATTTTTGGCGAGCGGTCGGGCGTGGTCTCCGGCGTGATGAACATGGGCGGGCAGATGGGCGGGGCAGTCACCGCATCTCTTACGCCTTATCTGGCAGGCCGGTACGGATGGAACTTCGCGTTTATTTTTGCAGCGACGCTTGCAGCGCTGGGCGGGCTGCTGTGGCTGATGGTGGACCCGGGACGCCCGTTCGCCGCAAGCTCTCGCGCCACGGCAAACAACGAGCCAGCACCGGCAGGCGGCGGATAAAATCTGGCCAAAGCCGCGCGGCCAGGAGCATACTACTGAGGAGTCCGGAGGTCGGCCCGAGATGAAGATGGATTATTCGCGCAGGGAGTTTCTTGGCGCCATGGGAATGGCAGCCGGAGCTGCCCTGGCGCAGCCCGCTTTTGCAACCACCATGAAGGCGCCTGCGGGTCGCGTGGCCATCGGTGTGTGCCCGGAATACAACAAGCAAGTGTCGGACGTGCTTTCGACCATGTTTGACCAGCTTGGCGGGCTGCAGAAACTGGTGCAGGGCAAGACGGTGGCCATCAAGCTGAACATGACAGGGCCGCCGAGCGACAAGCTGAACTCCATGCCGAACCAGATGACGCACTGGGTCCACCCGCAGGTGATTGGGTCACTGGTCTCGCTGCTGGGCAAGGCGGGAGCGCGGCGAATCCGGCTGCTGGAGAGCGCGCCGGTGGGGACCAAGCCTCTGGAGGAGTTTATGATCTCCGCCGGTTGGCGGCCGCAGGATTTTGCGAGTGCGGCGAACCACGTGGAATTCGAGAACACCAACTTTCTCGGCAGCGGAAAGAAGTATGCACGATTCATGGTGCCGGGCGGAGGGTTGATGTATGCGGGCTACGATCTGAACCACTCGTATGAGGACACGGACGTGTTTGTATCGCTCGCGAAGCTGAAAGAACACAGGACCGCCGGCGTTACGCTCTCGATGAAGAACTGTTTCGGCATCACGCCCTGCACGATTTATAGCCAGGAGGCTCCCGAGGATGAGCCGAGCATCGTGCCGGTGGGATACCGTGGGCCGATGCACTCTGGATCGCGGGTGCCGCCGAAGAGCGCGCCGCAGCCTGTGGCCGAATCGAAAGACCCCGGCTTTCGCGTGCCGCGCATTACGGCTGACCTGGTGGCGGCCCGACCGATTCACCTGGCCGTGATTGACGGAATTTATACGATGACGGGCGGCGAGCTGCCGAATCAGGAGCGCAATTGGATTCATAAGCCCGTTCATCCCGGGCTGCTGATCGCGGGCATGAACTGCGTCTCAACGGATGCGGTGGCGATGGCCACGATGGGATTTGACCCGATGGCGGACCGCGGGTCCGCGCCGTTTGAGACGTGCGACAGCACGCTGCGGCTGGCTGAGCATCTGGGCGTTGGATCGCGCGACCTGAGCCGCATTGAGGTGACAGGCACGCCGATTTCGAAGGCGCGGTATCGGTTCCCGACGCTCACGCAACTGACGACCTAGCCTTGCGATCAGGCGAACGAGCTTTCGTCTGGCCGGCATTGAGGAAGCGGTACACCATAGCCGGCAGTTTCGCGTATTTATCTTCGCGGGATTGCCGGCTTTCCATTTGTATTGCCGGTGATGGGACGCCGTGCATTCCGCTGAAATTCAAGAGACAGCGAAGACATCTTCGCAGGATGCGCTCCGTTGCGTTCGAGGGGTAGAATTGCGTTTCTGCTGTGTCGAAAAATTCTGCGCAATCCAAGAAGAGTGAGGCCTGGCAATGCCCATTGAACGCCGTGATTTCATGAAGACTTTTGCTGGAGCGGGGGCGCTTGCCCTGGCTCCGCGCCTTGTTGAGGCAGAAGCGCAGGTGGCGCGCGCAACGCGAGGAACGCCGACTCCGCGCATCAAAGACATCAGCGTGATTGAGTGCGAACCGGACGGCGCGCGCTTGACCGTGGTCAAGATCACCACGGATCAGGACGGTCTCTACGGATACGGCTGCGCAACGTTCACGCAGCGAGCGGACCTGGTGAAGCCTGCGGTGGAGAAATATTTGAAGCCGTTTCTGCTGGGCAAGACGACGGACCGCATTGAGGACATCTGGCAATCCTGCTACGACAGCTCGTATTGGAAGAACGGGCCGGTGCTGAACAATGCGATCAGCGGCATCGATCAGGCGCTATGGGACATCAAGGGACGCCAGGCCGGGATGCCCGTCTACCAGCTCGCGGGCGGCAAGTGCCGCGAGGCTGCCGATTGTTATGCGCACGCAAGCGGAGCCGAGTTTGAGGACGTGGTTGAAGAAGCAAGGAAATATATGGCGCAGGGGTTTCGGCATGTGCGGGTTCAGGTGGGACTGCCGGGAATGGCAGGGTATGGCTCGCAGCACAAGGATGCAGGCAGGCCGAAGGCGCTCCATGACAAGCCGCTCTTTGACCCCGCGGCCCAGTCGCGGCGCGCACTGAAGCTGCTGGAGATTTGCCGTCGCGAGCTCGGCGATGAAGTTGAGCTGTTGCATGACATGCATGAGCGGCTGACACCGAACGAGGCTGTACAGTTCTGCAAGCAGGCTGAACAGTACAGGATGTTTTTTCTTGAGGACCCGCTCTCTCCCGAAGATCTCGGATACTTCCGGCAGATACGCGAGAACTGTGCCACGCCGATTGCGATGGGCGAACTGTTCAACAGCCCGCATGAGTGGCAGCCTTTGATCACAGGGCAGCTGATCGACTACATCCGCGTGCATGTATCGCAGGCAGGCGGATTCAGCCCCGCACGTAAGATCGCGATTCTTGCCGAGCAGTTCGGCGTGAAGACGGCATGGCACGGGCCAGGCGATGTTTCGCCGGTTGGTCACATGGCCAATGTAACTCTGGACCTTGTCAGTTATAACTTTGGGATTCAGGAGTATTCGCCGTTCAACGAGCGAACGCAGGCGATTTTTCAGGGCTGTCCGGAGATGCGGGACGGCTATCTCTGGGCAAGTAAAAAGCCGGGATGGGGCATTGAGATTGACGAGAAAGAAGCAGCCAAAGCTCCGTTCACCGCGAGCCCGCTCAACGGCGGCTGGGGCGAGATTCGGCTGCGGGACGGTACGGTGATCAAGCAGTGACGGCGGGCTCAACTGAAGAGCGCATCATCCCATGACTGTACTTCGTTCCACATTGGCGTGGGTTCAAAGTAGCCTGTGCCGGGCTTCAGGTGACGCTTGAGTTCGTCGTCATTCAGCGTGATGCCCAGGCCCGGCGTATCGGGCACCTTGATATAACCCTTGTTGACGATGGGCTTTTCGATGCCGGTCACAAGGTCCTGCCAGAAGGGCACGTCGAGCGAGTGGTTCTCAAGCGCGAGGAAGTTGCGCGTGGCGGCAGCGCAGTGCACATTGGCCATGCAACTGACGGGCGTGCCTGCAAAGTGCATTGCCATGGGAACGCCGTAGCGGAAGGCCATGTCGCCGATGCGATGCGTCTGCAGGATTCCGCCGGAAGTCGCTAGGTCGGGATGAATTTTGTCGACTGCGTGCTCTTTGCACAGGGTCTCGAAATCTTCAAACTTGTAGATGTCCTCGCCAGTGAGAGTGGGCGTTGGGCTTTC
Organism: Acidobacteriota bacterium; assembly: GCA_021781255.1. Next base: position 2,161 of record JAJXXG010000581.1, on the reverse strand, counting down.
CTGGGTGATTTCTTTGAGCAAGTCCGTGTAGTACCAGGGAATCACATCCTCGATCCATTCCAGATTGAACTTCTCGTAAGCCTTGCCGAGGCGGATGGCCGACTTCACGCCGATGTGGCCGAGGTGATCCATTGAGAGCGGCATGTCATAGCCGATGTTGTCGCGCACGGCAGCCACATACTCGCAGAGCCGGTCGATGCCTTTGTCGGTCACTTCCGTGGCGATGAAAGGATGCGGCTGGTCGCGCAGCTCCCACTTGCTCATGCCTGCCGGCTGCATCACCGTGCCCGGTATGCCTTCTAGGACGTTGATGCCGAGGTCCATCTTCACCCACGTGAGCCCCATCTGCTTGCGCTCTTTTGCGCGGCGGCCGTACTCGGCGGGATCCATGGATTCGGTTGTGTCGGCGTAGATGCGAATCTCATCGCGCCATTTGCCACCGAGCATCTGATAGACGGGAATGTTGTAGACCTTGCCCGCGATGTCCCACAGGGCCATTTCGACGGCGCAGACGCCGCCAGCCTGACGCGCTCCGCCGCCGAACTGGGCGATTTTCTGAAACAGATAGTCGATGCGCAGGGGATTCTCACCAAGCAGGCGGCTCTTGAGCACCATTGCGTATTGCGGGCCTGCGACATCGCGCACCTCGCCCAGGCCAGAGACGCCATGGTTGGTGTCGATGCGGATCAGCACGCACGGACTCGGACCCGGCTTGACGATGACTGCATAGCGCATGTCGGTAATCTTGAGGCTCGACGGACTGGAGGCGGGATTCACATTCTTGATTTCCGGTTCAGCCTTTGCGACTTGTCCGACAGCCCCACCGGCGAGTAAGGCAAGTGAAGATTTCAGAATGCTGCGGCGGTTCGAGCGGAAGCACGTTTCATCGGGCATTTCGGCGGATCCCCTCCAGGGGAAGAATTTCGAAGTCCCATCTTACTCCTGTGTCCGCGGGCTTTGCCCAGTCACGCGATGTGATTCTGTGGACGAGGCGGACAGGCATGTGGAAGAATGCGTGCCGTGGTCATTGATGGTTGCTGCCGGCTGGCAGCGAACCGGCCCACTACGCTGCGCAGGCCATTCCATGCGGTCAGCGCGGCAGATTCATTTTCAAGAGGATGCTCAATGATGAAATCCAGCATTTCTCGCCGCAGCCTCATGAAAGGTATGGGAGCCGCGGCATTGGCTCCCGCAATGCTGCCCCTGGCGGGCGCTGCGCAGCAGGAGAAGAAACCCTGGTGGCTGGGCGATGGCATGCCGCAGGAGAGCGCAGGCACGCCGAAGATTTCCTGCGCAATCGACCTGAGCAATGGGGTCACAGACGAGGCGATTCGCAGCGTTGTTGAACTCGGCGTGTATCACGTATTGTCCGGCGGGCCGCCAATACCCTGGACCGTCAGCCAGACTCAGCCGCTCGTGGACAAGCTCAAGGCCGACGGCGTGACGCTGGGCAACCTGATGATTGACGGCTTCCCGAACACGCTCTATGGGCACCGCGGCCGGGATGAAGAAATCGACAAGATTCGCCAATCGATACAAGCGGCGGGCCAGGCAGGCATTCCGGTCGTTGAGTACAACTTTTATGCGCATCGCGCTATGGAAGGCTACTACGAGGAGGTCGGCCGTGGGGGCGCCGGGCTGACAGGCGTGGACTACGACCGCATGAAAGACCTTCCGCCGCTCGCCGAGGAGGGAAAGAACACGCTCGATGAGATGTGGGCCAACATCACCTACTTTCTCAAGGCTGTAATTCCGGTAGCGGAGAAGGCGAATGTGCGGCTGGCGCTTCATCCCAACGACCCGCCGTTTCCGTTGAGTCGCGGTTCGCAGCAGATCATGGCAACGCTCGCTGGATGGAAGCACCTGATCGAGATCGTGGACAGCCCATCGAACGGAATTACGTTTGACTGCGGCGTGACGCGCGAGATGGGAGAAGATCCGGTGGCCGTGTGCCGGTACTTCGGCAGCCGCGATCGCATCAATCACATGCATTACCGGAACCCGCATGTGATGAAGCCATATGTGAAATATGACGAGGGCTTTATCGATGAAGGAGACGTAAATATGTTCGCGGTGATGCGTGAGCTGGTCCGCGTCAAGTACACACGCGAGCTTTACCCGGAGCACCCGCGCGCCATCGACTATGACCGCGCGCGTGGCC
>JAJXXG010000214.1 GCA_021781255.1 Acidobacteriota bacterium | reverse complement strand
TCTCTCCGCGAATGCTCGCCACGAGGCCCATGCCGCAGGCATCGTGCTCATTGCGTGGTTCGTAAAGACCCTGGGCTTGAGGAGTACGGAGACGGGAATCCGGAATGTTCATGGCTACCTTCTGATTGAGCGTTTTTCAGTGCGTCGAGCGGTTACTGGCAGAAAGATACACAGCTGACATGGCAATTCCCGTCGGGCGTCGCCATTGTGCTCTGTTTGAAGGTCCGCAACAGCGAACCCGGCCGTGTCTGGGATATTGCTGACAATTTTAATATAACGGAAAATGAACCGTCGAATTGAAGTCTTTTAGTTTCAGCGCATCATTTTCCGGCGACGTACCAGAAAACGGGAAAGATCTCTGAAGTGGAAGAATCCGCACAGCTATGCGTTGCACCCCTACGAGCTTGAAGCCGATCCTTGTCCGGCACCCTGCCTTGAGTCAAACATCACAGCCGACAGATCAGCAATTCGCGTTCGTAGATCATCTCCGGCGGAAGGTGGTCATGAAGATTAATGAAGAGCTCTTCATGTGAAATCACTTCCTTCTTCCACGCAATGCGATCAATCTCCAGCAACCCATTAAATGTCGTCCGCGAAAATTCAATGCCCGACCAGTCAATATCATCGTAGTGGGGTACCCAGCCGATCGGCGTCTCACGGCCCTGTGTCCGTCCGTGCACGCGATCCACAATCCAACGCAGGATGCGCATGTTTTCCCCATAGCCCGGCCAGATAAACTTTCCGTCGTCATCCTTGCGGAACCAGTTCACATGAAAGATCCGCGGTGTCACTTCCAGCTCGCGCTGCATTTTGATCCAATGCCGAAAGTAGTCACCCATGTGGTAGCCGCAGAAGGGAAGCATCGCCATCGGGTCACGCCGCACCTGTCCCACTGCGCCGCTGGCCGCCGCCGTGGTCTCCGAGCCCATTGTCGCGCCGATGTAGACCCCGCTCGACCAGTTGAACGCCTGGTAAACAAGCGGCAAAGTGGTGGATCGCCTGCCGCCAAAGATGATCGCGCTGATCGGCACTCCATCGGGCGACTCCCAGTCAGGGTCGATCGTGGGGCACTGCGATGCCGGCGCCGTGAAGCGCCCGTTAGGATGCGCGGCCGTGCGCCCGGTCTGCTTGCCAATCTCCGGCGTCCAACGCTCCCCGCGCCAGTCGAGGCATTCGGCCGGTGGCTTCTCTGTCATGCCTTCCCACCACACGCCGCCGTCCGGCGTCAGAGCCACATTGGTAAAAATCGAGTTGTGTGCCAACGTGGCCATCGCCACAGGATTTGTCTTCTCGCCCGTCCCCGGCGCTACACCAAAGAACCCCGCTTCCGGATTGATGGCTCGCAGTCTTCCTTGCGCGTCCGGGCGAATCCATGCAATGTCATCCCCAACGGTCCATACCTTCCAGCCTTGCATGGCCTTGGGCGGAATCAGCATGGCGAAATTGGTCTTGCCGCAGGCTGAAGGAAACGCCGCTGCTACATAGGTCTTCTCGCCCTCGGGGCTCTCCACGCCCAGAATAAGCATGTGTTCAGCCATCCAGCCCTCGTCACGGGCAATATTGGAAGCAATCCGCAGCGCGAAACATTTCTTGCTCAGCAGGGCATTGCCGCCGTAGCCCGATCCGTAGGACCAGATCTCGCGCGTCTCAGGGAAGTGCACAATGTACTTCGTCTCGTTGCAGGGCCACGGCACATCGGACTGTCCGGGCCTGAGCGGCATGCCCACCGAATGCATGCACGGCACCACGCGTTTGTCATCCTTATCGATCTCGGCAAATACAGGCGCTCCAATGCGGGCCATCGTCCGCATCTGAGCCACCACATAGGCAGAATCGGTGAGCTGAACGCCGATGGCTGACATCGGCGACCCCACCGGCCCCATGCTGAAGGGCAGCACGTACATGGTCCGACCCTGCATACACCCGCGGAAAAGCTGCTTCAGACGTCGCCGCATCACAAACGGGTCTTCCCAATTATTTGTCGGGCCCGCGCTATCGCGGGACAGGGAACAGATAAAAGTGCGGTCTTCCACACGTGCCACATCGCTCGGGACCGACCGCGCATAAAAGCACCCGGGCCATTGCTTCTTATTCAGCCGCACAAATGTTCCAGCTACCACAAGTCGGTCACAGATCGCGTCGTACTCGGCCTTTGACCCGTCGACCCAGTGAATTGATTCCGGACGGCAAAGGTCTGCCATCTTTTCAACCCACCGGATCAAATGCTTGTTGCTGGTGGGCGGCTCTGTTTGAAATCTCTCTGCAAGGACGTCCTGTGCGGTCTTCATGTCTCTGGACAATCTCCTAAAACACCAATGAGTCATCCGCGTGGCGAACACGCGGAGATAGCAGGATGCACGCACTCCTCGCCATTGCAGCCGCGATAGCCCCAATCAGTCCGCTCTCAGCGGCAGAATGGGAGCGAAGCAGGGTAGTTCCCCTGCTACATTGTCGGTGATTTCGGCACAAAATAAGAGTCCACTGCACGAGCCATCGATGGCCGGTCAAGTTTCAATTCCACTCCTTCGTACCGCGCTGCCCAGACCATCTGGTTGATCAGATCCCGCGGGTAGCAGGAGCGCAACTCCTGCTTCAAGGTGTTCTTGACAAAGTCAATCAAATCCGTGATCAGGGAGTCTTCCGGAACAATACTGTGTTCGGCGGCCACACGCCGGAAGATCTCTCGGAAGTGGTCATCCGTTACCGCACCGATATAGATTTTTGTCTGAATTCTACGCAAAAATGCCGGATCCATGACCCGTGTCGGATCGAGATTCGACGCAAAGACAACCAGCATCTCAAATGGAACTTCGATCTTGCTGCCACCGGCCAGTGTCAGGAACTCAACGCGGCGGTCCAGCGGTACCACCCAGCGATTCAGCAACTCTTCAGGTAGCACCCGTTGCCGCCCGAAGTCGTCAATAATCAGCACTCCATTGTTGGCCTTCATCTGCGGAGGACCCACATAATACCGGGTCGACTGATTGAACTGCAGGTCCAGCATATCAATCGTGAGTTCACCACCCACAATCACCGTGGGACGATGGCAGAAAACCCAGCGGTTGTCGGTGTCAATACCGCTCGAAATCGTTTTGCGACGGTGTATCACGGGATCAAAGACGGAGATAATTTGCCCGTCCACCTCAACCGCATGAGGGATCCAGACCTCGTCCACTGCTACTACACGCGACATGGTTTCAGCCGCCGCTGTCTTACCCACACCGGGCGGCCCGTAGAGAAAGATCGGGGCGCCGGAATTCAAGCCTGTCCCGAACTGGGCAAGCGTCTTGGCGTCAAACACCAGGTGAGAGAAGGCCTTTTCGACGTCCGCAGGGCCCACCGTCAGATTCCGGACGCTCTGCTTGCGTACGAGGTCTACATAGCTCGCCAGAGAGACTGGCGCTGCGCCCGAATACTGGCACTGGCTAAGCAGTTCCAGGGCTCTTGACCGGCCCTGCGAGGTGATCGCGATCGTAGGGACGTTGACGTTCATCCCCGTCACTTCGCACAAAAGCTTCCCGCGCATCCGAGAGAAGAGCTCATTCGCCACTTCAAAACCGATGCACATTTTGTCTGCAAGGTCCAGCACCGAAAAGGGCCCGCTGAGATAGAGCGCCTTCAGGGAGATGTCTTCGAGCGTCGCCTCGCGAACACCGAGTTCGGAGATTTTCCGTGGTCGTGAGGTCGGCGAGACAAATTGCAGGGCGTCCATTGGGGTGTCAGTAAGCAAGGGAGGTCTCCACCTTTACGAACCTGATTCTGAGCAACTATAGCGCGACCTTTCGCACAAGTCACTTGGTTTGAGGGCCACTCCCAAAGGACGCCTCAATTCCGTCACTAGAGGAATGTCATGTCCGATAACGTATATTCTGTATACCAAAGTCGCCCAACATAGTGCCGGGCAATCCCTGCAAGCCTCCCCCCCCTCATTCAGGGCGATTGCCCTTGCCTACATCTTGTACCGGCCGAGATCCTCGTCATTCAGGCCTTCAAGCCAGCCTTTAAGCTGGTCAGACGTTGCGCCTTCAGGGTTCAGCGACGGGTTCAGCTTTGCTGCCTCAAGCACTTTTTCTGCAACGTAAATGGGACAATCGGCCCGCAATGCCACAGCGATCGCATCCGAGGGGCGCAGGTCAACAATCACCACCTCACCTTGCTGGCGCAACCAGAGGCACGCAAAAAAAGTGTCATCCTTCAGGTCCGTGATGACCACCTTCTCCACCTCTGCATTCAGGTTATGAATAAGGTTGCGCATTAGATCATGCGTCAGAGGCCGAGGCGCATTCTCCTTCGCGATCTCAATTGCAATTGCGTTTGCCTCGAAAATTCCTACCCAGATGGGCATCACTGCGTCTGAACCCACATCTTTGAGGACCACGATCGGCATGTTCGTTGCCGGGTCCATCATCAAACCGCGAATTCGAACCTCGATATCCATACGCAATACCCCCGCTGCTCTCCGCTTACTTCGTTTAGATGGCTTCTCCCACGAGGCTGTTGGGAAACGCCGCTGTAATTTTCACGTTTGCGTAGCTTCCCGGAGCCGGGGCGATCGGTACAGGCGATGAAAAATTCACAGGCTTGTTTTGGCTGCTCCTGCCTGCAATCTGCTCCCGCGCCGGGTTCAGCCCCTCAACCATCACTTCAATAATTTCGCCTATCTGCTTCGAATAATTGACCCTCTGGATTTCCCGCTGGCGGTCCAGTAGCACTTGCAGCCGCTTCGCCTTCTCCGACTCCGGGATCGAATCAATCATCGTCAGGGCCGGTGTGTTCGGACGCGCAGAGTACTTGAAGCCGAATACGCAATCGTACTGCACCTCCGCCAACAGGTCCATCGTGGCAATAAAGTCGTCTTCGGATTCGCCTGGGAAGCCAACAATGATATCCGTGGACAACGAAATCTGGCGCCTGGCTGCCTTCATCCAGCTGATGCGCTCCAAGTACCACTCCCGCGTGTACTCTCTAGCCATCATCTTCAGCACCCGGTTTGATCCCGACTGCACGGGCAGATGAATATGGTCGCACAGGGTCGGAATCGCGTCGATCACCTCCACAATATCGCGCGTAAAATCCCGCGGGTGGCTGGTGGTAAATCGCACGCGTCGAATTCCATGCACCTGCCCCACCGCCGCAAGAAGTTCAGCAAAGCTCGACTTCCCTTCCGGGTCGCGATAGCTGTTGACGTTCTGGCCAAGCAGTTGAATCTCGGTGTATCCCTGATCGGCGATGCGGCGCGCTTCGGCCAGCACCGAGGAAGAACCCCGGCTCCGCTCCTTGCCCCGCGTATACGGCACCACGCAGTACGAACAGAACTTGTCGCAGCCTTCAATAATCGTGATGTAGCCCCGGTATGGATTCTGGCGCGCGGTGAACTCGGTCTCAAACGTTTCATCCGTCTGCCGGTCATCGAGACCGGTTATGCGGGTTTCGCCCGCTTCCAGCCGCACCAGCATCTCGGGCAATTTGCGATACGACGCCGAACCCGACACCAGTGAAACGTACGGCGCGCGCTCGAAAATCTTTTCGCCTTCCTGCTGCGCTACGCACCCCAGAACACCGAATCGCTTCCCGGACTTATGCAACTTTTTATAGTCGTTCAGGCGGTTGAAGACCTTCTGCTCCGCCTTATCGCGGATCGAGCAGGTGTTGTAGAGGATCAGGCCCGCTTCCCCTTCGGAATCAACCTGCCGGTACCCCTGCTGCTGCAATGTGCCAATGACCTTCTCCGAGTCATGGGCATTCATCTGGCAGCCGAAGGTCTCAAGGTAGAAGGTTTTTTCGGTCGCCATAGCAAGCCCAGTATACTTGGCCTCGCTCTCGATGAGTGTCGCTTTGCATCCGGCAGATCAGACGCGGAGCCACCAAGTTGAGCGCACAGCGGAACTTGCGCCTCCGGCATTAAAATTGCATCTTTGAGATCGATTTGGAGCCAGACCCAATGCCCGATCCCGAAATCCGAGATGACTCCAGGACACACTGGCAAACTGTGTATGCAAGGAACGCACCGGAGGGGGGCAGCTGGTACGCCTCCCATCTCGCTCTTTCTGTGGACCTCATCCGCCGAGTAGCATCTCAAGTAGCTCGCGTCATCGATATCGGCGGCGGCCATTCCACGCTTGTCGATGATCTGTTGCAGGAACAGTACTCGAATCTGACCGTTCTCGACATCTCGGAGACGGCCCTCGACTGCTCCCGGAGACGCCTCGGACAGGCAAATAACCTTGTTCGGTGGCTGGTCGGCGATATCCTCTCCTGCCTTTTGCCTGGTAGCCATTTCGATGTGTGGCATGACCGGGCCGTCTTTCACTTTCTCACGCAGCCTGAACAGCGGACAGCTTATGTACGCCAGCTGTCGCATGCGCTCAAGCCCGGCGGTCATGTGGTCATGGCGACCTTCGGACCGGACGGGCCCATGAAATGCAGCGGTCTTGCAACCTGCCGCTACGACGCGGATTCCCTCGCGCAAGCTCTGGGATCCGGCTTTCATCTCGTCGAATCTACCATCGACCTGCACAACACGCCATTGGGCACGCAGCAGCAGTTTCTCTACTGCCTGTTCTGCCGCCCATAATCTTTACGCCGCGGGTTTGCAGGGATGCCGGCTCATCGGTCAGCGCAACCCCGTGTGCAGGTAAGCCAGCAGCGCCGCCATCTGCTCCTCCGTGAAGCGTCCCGCAAACGAGGGCATCATGCCCTTGCCTGACAACACGACGCGCTTTACGTTCTCATCCGTCGCCGGTGCACCGCTGGGCAACACCTGCTGATTGAAGACGCCACGCAGATTTGGCGGAACCTTCTTCAGGCCCAGGTCATTGTCCTCATGGCAGTGCGCACAGCGTACCTGGTAGAGGTCTTTCCCCTCGGCCTGCTGCGTGGTCAGAACTGCCGTCCCGTGGCACCCGGCCAGCGCCAGCCCCGCAAGCACCAGGCCCGCCAGCCCCAGGAATGCGACACCCCGAGCGCGGACCGGAATCAAAGGGAAACCAGGTTGTAGCCGAGTCGGTGAATAAGCAGCCATCAGCCCTTATCTTATTCGCCCGTGCGTCCTAGCCAGCAGTTGCCCGTCAACGTTACTCTACTCAAAATGGCCACTCCCGATGAGAAAATGACGCCTCTGCAACATGCCGCCCAGAACCGCTGTTTTGGCTGCGGCCCGGCCAACTCCGGCGGTCTGCAACTTGAGTTTCTCCTCGCCGAAGACGGTTCCGTCGTGAGTCAGGCCAACATCAGCGACGATTTCTGCGGCCATCCCGGTTACCTGCACGGCGGCATCATCGCAACACTGCTCGATGAGACCATGAGCAAAGCCGTGCGCGCCAGCGGCATCTCTTCCATGACCCGCCATATGGAGGTCGATTATCTGCTCCCGGTGCCCAGCGCCAAGCCTCTTCGCATGGAGGGCCGCGTGGTCCGCATCGAGGGTCGCAAACGCTGGACCGATGCCCGTATCCTCGACG
>JAJXXG010000910.1 GCA_021781255.1 Acidobacteriota bacterium | reverse complement strand
GCGCCGCGTGATCGCGCCATTCGAGGCTGCCTCGCACGGAGGGTTTGCGCAATGCATGCACGGCGTTGGCCGGTATGCCACGTCGATCAGCGGGAACTGCCCGCGCTCGCGGCACTCGATCTTCATCCAGCGCTGCCCTAGCCGCGGTTGCGGAGCCGCATATCCCGGCCAATCGTTATCCACGTGCTCATCCTTGCATGCGAGCATGCAGTTGTTGCAATTCTCGCATCGCGCCACGTCGATGACCATGAACCACTGCTTCATGCTGTCGCCTCCGCAGCGCTCCATGGCTCAACCTGAACAAGGCAGGAACAGGCGGCGATACTGTGCGACTTCTCGATCATCATGCGGCTCGGCGTAAGAATGTTGATACAGCCGCCGCGATCGGCCGACTTGCCCGGCTCTCCTACCGGGTCGTACACCGCAGAAGATTCATACGAATGCACAACGCCTTTCGGCACGCGGTCAGTAATTTGTGCTGCGCAAATGACGGCGCCGCGATCGTTGAAGATCTTCACCAGGCCTCCCTCGCCGATGCCGCGCGCCTTCGCGTCGGCTGAGTTGACGCGCGCAACCCAGTAGTAATGCCCGTCGACCAGCCGCCGGTGATCGCTCACGTCATTGATCGTGCTTTCTTTGCCATCGCTCTGCGTGTGGAAGGTATAACGCGGATGCGGTGAAACCAGATGCAGCGGATACTTCTCGTACAGCTCTTTGGCGTGCGGCCCCTCCCACGCAGGAACGTACTTGAGCAGCGGCGGGCGCTCGGCATCGTCGGGAGCGAAGCGCTTCAGGCTGGAGGATTCGAACTCCAGCTTTCCGGTCTGGGTTTGCAGGCTCCTGCGAAAAGCGCCTGAATAATCTCCCGGCAACGGCGTCAGCTCAGGCGTGTCTTTCGCGCGGCCTTCGGCAAACCAGCGAAACGAGACGGGGTCGCGGAGTTCTTCCGGCGGCGCCGGCACCACGTAGTAGCCCTTCTTCAGGAATTTTTTCCAACCGATCTTGTTCGGCAGATCGGTCGCCTCGAAGTAGCGTCTGCACCAGTCCAGCTCCGTCGAACCCTCTGAGAAGTTCGCTCCCACACCCAGGCGATTTGCGAGTTCCAGGAAGATCTGAAAGTCCGACTTTGATTCGCCCAGCGGCTCAATGCACTTGTGCTGCATCACCGCCACGCGATGATTGCATTGCGTGAACGAGTGCTGAATGTAACCGCCGCAATTTGCGAACTCGCTGATATCCCACCGCTCAAAGCTGGTGCACGCCGGCAGGATCACGTCTGCGAACCTGGCCTCGCCCTCGAACCAGATCGACTGGTTCACCACGAACTCCAGCTTGTCGGTGCGGTACATATTTACATAGCGGTTGGTATTGGTCATGGTGCCGAAGTGCGAGCCGCCATATTTGTAGTAGAGCTTTACCGGCGAGTGGCCCGGCGCTGGATAGCTGAACTTAAAAAACTGTCCTTCGATGGTGCGCGGATCGGTGGGGTAGCCCACGCACTCTCCATCAACAATGGCCTCGGGAATCTTCAGGCGCGGCACCAATTGCTGCACGGTGTTCATGGTGGGCAACTGCGGCATTTTCTGGTAGAGGTTCATCGACATCGCAGTACCGGCGAGGTCGCCCGAGAGGCCGCCTTCGGAGTAGCCCGGAAAGAAGAAGCGCGTGTCGACCGGCGCCCCCTGCTGCAGGCAGCCAATGTTCACTCCGGGTTTCCCAAGCCCCTGCATCGCCATCAGGCACACCATGCCGCGCGCCCAATCGTGGCCAGTCGCGGTGCGGCAGGCAGCGCCGAAGCCGTTGATGCCGCCTGCGGCAAGGTATGTTCTTTTTCTGCCCCACTCGCGCGCCAGCGCGCGGACATCCTTTGCCGGCACCCCCGTTTCTTTCTCCTGCCATTCGGGGGTCTTGGCGATGCCGTCTTCTTTGCCCATCACGTAGTCGCGCCACAGTTCGAAGCCGTGTGTGCGCTCGGCAACATATTTCTTGTCGTAAAGCTCCTCGGCCATCCACACGTAGGCAATCGCCAGCACCATCGCACTGTCGGTTCCCGGGAGCGGAGCCAGCCACTTACCCCCCAGCCATGCCGCGGTGTGGTTATAGTACGGATCGATGTGCACCAGGGGAATGCCCAGTTCTTTGAGCCACTGCCGGCGGATGGTTGCCTCGTGCGCCCCATACACGCCGCTCGTCGCCTCGGGATCGGAAGACCAGAACACCACCATCTCGGCGTTCTTCAAGCAGTCCTCCACCGTGCCGTAGGTCTCGCCGCCGCCGTTGCGGGCGGAGTAGCCCCAGTGGTGCGCCGCGCCCCAGTACCAGCCCTCCCAGCTATCAGGGTTATGCGCGACGTAGGTGGCGCCAATGGTGTTGAAGAAGCGGAGGCGCGCGCTCAACCAGTAGCCCAGCGCTCCCCAGGTGTGGTGCGAACCGCTGCCGTTCATGATCGCGCCCGGCCCGTGTTCGCGTTTGACGCGCTGAATTTCGCCGGCAACCAGGTCGAGCGCTTCATCCCAACTGATGCGCTCGTATGCTGAAATGCCGCGATTCTGCGGGTTGCGCTCGCCCCTGGCGTCGAAGTCCACGCGCTTCATCGGATACAGCAGGCGGTCGGGCGAGTAGACCATCGACTTCCAGGCCAGCGTGTGGCTGCTGACGGTGGTCTTGCGCGGCGGAGTGAATTGCCTTCCGCGGGCACGGATCGTCCAGGGCTCTGCGTCTTCCTTATCGAACTCGATGGGAGTTATGCGCAGGATCTTTCCATCTTTCACGAATACGAAGACCGGCCCGCCATTGGTGTTGCTGGTGTAGCGGCGCACGCCGCCGCCCATATCGACGCCGTAGCCGGCCCCCACAGTGAGCAGCATGTTCAAGGTCTCTGAAAACCAGACGGCGAGCTCGTCCGGCCCCTGAACCTCGAGCTGAAAGTTCTTCGCCGCGTGCAGAAAATCGAGTTGCTTCCTGTTCGGCTTCAACAATCGCGCGGCCAGCTCGGCACTTTGAAAGGCCATGCTTACATCGGACGGCCATACGCCTGCCTTCGATCGGACATTTCCGTTCTCGAAGCGGAAAAAACGCCCCTGAGAGTTGTCGCGAAGCTTGATCTCAGCGGTAAAGTTCTTCTGCTTTAACCGCGCGCGGAATTCGGGGTGTCGCCATGCCGACACGCGCAGCAGCTTGTCGAGGGCGATCAGCGTCACGGTGAATTGCCACTTCGCAAGCATCATTGAACCATCTCAAAATCGAAAGCCGTCAAGTTGAGAAATTTGAATCCCGTCTCCGATTAAGATTCCCCTAACGTTCTAATATACTCAGCTGCATGTTCGGCAGCCATACGGCCAGTTGTCATGGCAAAACCATACCCATGTTAGCCGCGCCTCCAGTTGTAGAGCCCTTTTCAAAAGTAACAACTGTGAGACCAAGCTGGGCCGCTGCACAGGATGCTGCCAGTCCGCTTGCGCCAGCCGCTACAACTATCAGGTCTACTTCGAGACTTGCCATCTAATCTCTTTAGGCAGGTAATCTCCTGAGTGTCACAGATCTTTCTCGGAACTCAGGCAGTTTGCTGGCTTGAAGTCGATTTGCCAATGAGCTCCACGAAGGCGAGTGGTAATACCGCCAGGCAACGTCCTCTACCCTTAAGTCAACAAAGAGGCTGCAAGAAATACTTCGCCTTACTTTACTCGCTAGGCAGTATGCAAGAGGCACCGCCAAGAGTCCTGCACTGAGGCTGAACGGATCGAGTCCGGACGCTGGTCAACCTCTTTGCCTGCTGGGCGGAACGGAAGCTTCAATAAAAGCTTTGTAGGCTGCCTGGCGCTTTTTGAACTGTTCGGTCTGCTTGAGTTGGTCGTAGTTTGCCTCGTTGTTGCGTACATCCTCCATGTGGATAGCCTTGCCGGACATGGTATCGTGAGCGTGCTTCAGCTGCTCGGGCGGAAATATGTACTTGATTTTGCCATCGACAACAGCAATTTCGCCGATAATGCCGCAGACGGCGCAAACTGCTTTGGTGGCGTCGTCGTTCAGGTACATGAGGCGCGAGTGGCAGTGGCTGCAGATACCAGGCTCGCCGAGATACCTGGCGTTTACTGGATCAGCGCAGGCTTTGGCCAGCGCCCGGCCGATCTCCCGGCAGCGCGCGATTTTATGGTCTTCGGAGAGGATATACTTGGACCACGAGAAGACTTCATTATCGATAATCTGCAACGGTGCTGATATGGCGAAGAGGGAGAAGTCTGCAGCCATGTGGGTAGTCCAATCACTGCCCCCGATGCCGATAAAGGAGACACATCTCTTTTTGAAGTGGCGAGGATCCGGGCCGGTGGTACCCTTATTCGCGGCGATCTCCCTGGAAGCGATTAGGAGGCCTGTGTCGTGGGCGGGACCTGCCATGCGGTCGCGCAGCACTTCGAATACACCCGGTGTGCCTTTTTCGAAGATGGGCATAGAGAAAAGGAGGCCGTCTGCTTCGAGGTATTTCTCGTCAATCCATGGAAAATCGTCCTTCAAAACGCAGGTTCCTGGCCCACCTTTCATAATTCCCCGAGGCCCGGCGACGCAAGCCAAGCAGCCGCTACAGGGTCTCAATTCGAGATCGAGCAGTCGGATAAACTCAACATCGGCGCCAATCTCCCTGGCGCCCATCAGTGCTTCGCGGCACATGGCGTCGTTATTTCCATTTTTGAATCCGCCAGAAATTCCAAGAATTTTCATGATTTCTCCTGTGGGCACAAGCCGCGTGGGTCTTGCAAGTTTAGAAAATCGTTTGCGTCCATATGGTAATGCAGGTACCAATCCTTTGGAATAGGCATTATCTTCCAACTATCTCTGCAATCTATTCTAAATCTGTGTAGTTCGCCGCGATTGCCCGTGGTTTCGGCGATGATAGGAGAAGCACGCGCAAGGGCGGATGAGATTGTGAGCGATTTACGGCCTGGGCCTGAAAAGACGGTAATCGTGGTGGGCGGCGGCGTGGCCGGCATGAGTGCGGCGTGCGCGCTGGCCGAGGCCGGGCTGCGCGTGAAGCTGGTAGAGCGGCGAGGATACCTGGGTGGCAGAGCGAGCTCGTATCGGCATCCGGGCGTAGATGAGGTGATCGACAACTGCCAGCACGTTCTGTTTGGCTGCTGTACTAATTTGATCGGGTTTTACAAACGCATCGGAGTGGCGGGCCGCATTCACTGGACGCGGACAATGACGATGATCGAGCCGCGCGGGCAGCGGCGCTCTGTGCTTGGTCCGTCTGGATGGGGTCCGTTTACGCTGCCTGCGCCTTTGCATGCGTTGCCGCGACTTGTGACGGCGAAGGCCTTCACGCGGGCAGACAAGCTGGCGCTTGCGCGTGCATTTCGAGAATTGTTGCGGCCGATTCCGGTGAATTCAAGCGAAACATTGGGTGCATGGCTCAGGCGCAGTGGGCAAACACAAGGCGCAATGGACCGCTTCTGGAGACTGGTGATTGCAAGCGCTCTGAATGCGTCCGTGGACGAGATCGCGCTGACATACGCAGCGAAGGTGGTCCGCGAGCTGTTCATGAACTCGGCCAAGGCGGGCAGCATGGGCATGAGCACCGTGCCGCTAAGCGAGTTGTATGCGGGAGCTGAGCAGTTTCTGCGCGAGCGCGGCGGCGAGGTAGTGCTGAACGCGAGCGTCGAAGCCGCAGAGTGGAACGAAGAGACTGGGCAGTGGATGCTGGCGACGCGGGCGGGTACGCGGACGGCGGATTTACTGGTGCTGGCGCTGCCGTTTGAGGGCATGGCGAAGCTGCTGCCGCACATGCCGGCAGCGGAGGGCGCCGAGATGCTTGCAAGCCAGATCGAACGGCACGAGCATGGGCCGATTTGCAGCGTGCATCTGTGGTTTGACCGCGCAGTCACGACACTGGAACATGCAGTGCTTCTGGACCGCGAGATTCACTGGATGTACAACAAGAGCCGGCTGCAGCCGTGGCGCAAGACGAAGGGGAGTTATGTGGAACTGGTGGTGAGCGCGTCACATGCCTTCGCGGCGCTGAGCCGCGAGCAGGCGATTGAGCTAGCCGTGCGGGAACTGGCGGAGTTTTTCCCCACAGTTGCCGGGGCGAAGGTGGAAAAGGCCGTGCTGGTAAAGGAAGTGCGCGCCACGTTCACCGTACCGCCGGGGATCGATACAGCGCGGCCGAGGCCGGTCTCGCCGTGGCCGAATTGCGTGCTGGCTGGGGACTGGATTCAGACAGGCTGGCCGTCGACGATGGAGAGTGCGGCGCGGAGCGGGCACCTGGCGGCGGAGGCCGTCTGCAGGGCGATCGGCAGCCCTTGGGAATTTGTTAATCCGGACCTCAAGCCGCGTGGTCTGATGCGGCTGTTGAGAGCCGGTTGAAAGCCGCGGGCTAGAGCGGTTCCACAGTACATGTAGCCGTTTTTGCAGTTGCGGAAGGTGGCCTTTTCCTGGTGAAAAGGCCACTGGACTTATGGGGTCCCCGGATACAGCAACTGTGGAACCGCTGTACCGGCTACTTGCTGCTTCTCAATACGCCAGCAGATACACGCCAATACATACCAGAACCGCGGCGGCCCAGCGGCGCCGGTCGACGTTTTCCTTGAGGAAGATTTTGCCGGCAATGGCGTTCGTGACCAGCGTGAGCGATGCGGAAGCGGGAGCGACCAGGCTCAGGTCGAGATGATTGAGGGCCAGGAGAAGCGAAAAGAAGGCAAGGGCCAGAAAAAAGACTCCGGCGAAAAACAGTGGGCATGTAATGACGGCGCGGATGGCGCCTTTCAGTCCTGAATGCGCGCGAATAACGTCGAGATCGCCAATCGACTTCATGGCCGCGGCCGTGAGCACTTCGCCGGTGGTGGAGAAGAGCACTACGGCGGCAATCATGGCGGCGGCGAGCCATGGATTTGCGGCTGCTGCCTGAGGCGCGGCTGGGAGGGTGAGCGTCATCGCGTTTCAACCTCTCCGATTGCCTGTTCATCGGCGGTGGGCGCGGGGTGCTGGGTGAGGGGAGGGCCCTGCGCGACGAAACCCACTCCCAGCGTGATCAGAACGATTCCGGCCCAGCGCGCGATCGAGATGTCCTCATGCAGCCAGAAGCGCGAAAGGAACGCAACAATGACGTTCCCGAATGCTGTTGCGGGAAGAACGAAGGTGAGATCGGCCCAGGAGAGCGCGGTGAGATAGCTGGCAAAGAATCCGATGAGCAGTGCGATGCCGGCAGCGATCCAAGGCGTGAAGACGGCGGCGATAAGCGCGGCGGGATGAGCGAGCGTGATGGCCGGCATGGTTGTCATGCCGCGCGAGAGGCAACTGTCGCCGAGTGGCGCGCAGACGGCGACGAGGCCCAGAATCAGGTATTGGCGCGGCGAAAGTGTGTGGTGGGGCATCTTACAGTTCGATCGGTGAAAGACACTAGTCGAGGTCTCAAGTTTCCCACCCCGGCCCCAAAAAACAAAAGCGCGGCGAGGGTGGAGCACCCAG
>JAJXXG010000149.1 GCA_021781255.1 Acidobacteriota bacterium | reverse complement strand
AAGAGCAATCGCGACGGCATCGGGGCGGTTGTGAAACTGACGACCGCCCAGGGCTCGCAGTGGGTTACCGTGACGACCTCGAGCGGCTATCTCTCTTCCAGCGATCCGCGCGTGCATTTTGGGCTGGGCACCAGCGCTGCGGCCCAAGCAATCGAGATCGACTGGCCAAGCGGAATCGTGCAGAAGCTCACGGATGTAAAAGGCGACCGGCAGATTCAGGTGGATGAGCCAACCCGTGACGCCTCTTCCTCGCTGAAGCCCGCGGGGCAAAAGCCATGAAATGCGCTGCCGGGGAACGCCAGCGTGCGATTGACAGACAAGGCAATGCGTCCGCGGATGCACAGCAAAGAGGCGCTGCGCGAG
The DNA here is from genome assembly GCA_021781255.1 of Acidobacteriota bacterium. The sequence continues at coordinate 7,103 of JAJXXG010000149.1, read as the reverse complement.
CGCGCGGAGCAGGAGTTTGCGCCATGCGCGCAGTTGAACAGCACTCATTCGTCCGCCGCGACGCCTAACCCGCCGCGATGAATCGGGCTGTGCCAAGGGCTACCTTGAATCAAAGTGCAGTGAACGTGAAAAGGGCGGCCCGAATCCTGGATCCGGGCCGCCCTTCAGCAGGTGCTTTGTGGTTTAGAACTCGAGTCGAGCAGACACCTGTCCGGTTCGAGCGCCGCCGAAATCCGATTGGATGGAATTGGTGACGAGTCCGAAACTGGGCGAGCTTAGGTTCATGTTGGGATTGCCAAGGTTCGCATGATTGAGAACATTGGTGAAGGTTCCTTCAGCCCTCAGATGCAACCGCTCCGTAATGGCAAACGTTTTGTTCAATCCGGCAGACAAGTTAAACAATCCGGGCCCTTCCACCGAACCCACCTTGCTATTGCCGAATCGGCCGATCGGAAGCGGATGAGCGCTGCGAGGCGCACCGGTTAGTGGATCGAATCCGGCGCCCGTGGTGCAGGAATTTCCCACCGTCCAACTGGGATCGCCCGGACAAGCAAACGCCGCTGCATTCGTCCATTTGAGCCGGTTCTTGCCGCGGGGGTTGATGCTTACTCCAGGCAACTGATCGGGGTGCTGGCTGGCGTGGCCGCCGTCAAAGCTGCCGGTGCCATCTCCCGCGAGCCCGTTGAGGCCTGATCCTGTGCCCGAGGGATCGCCCTGGCCACTGGGGAAAAAGGGCGTGACGTAGGGGCCGGTTTGAACGGTGAGGATGGACGAGAGCTGCCACCCTCCAAGGATCAAGTCGGTGGCATGGTTCACTTTTGCACCGAACAGGCGACCGCGGCCGAAAGGCAGAGCGTAGATGCCAGTGGTATTCCAGCGGAGACGCCGTGTTCCATAGGCGTTACCGAAGTCGGCATGCCGGTCGAGGATCGACGTGGAACGTTGTCCACCGCCTTCTCCGCCGAAGCCGGAACTGGAGGGGCCCTGGTTGTCGGCGAGGTTCCTGGCCCAGGTAAAGGTCGAGTGGAGCTCCAAGCCGTGCTGAAGGCGATGATCGCCTTCGATCTGGAGCGAGTTGTAGCTCTCGTTGGCGCTGGTGTCGCGGGTGTAGATGCGGCCCCAGTTGGGGAATCGCCGTGAAGCAATCGGCGCGTTGAAAGCTGACACCGTGGTCGAGAACGGGAGCGTATTCTCATCCGGCGCCCAGACCAGGTGACGCGTTCCCGAACCGATGTAGGTTACGCGTCCGGCGTATCCCGCGCCAAAGTCGTGATCGATGCTCAGCGCCCACTGTTCGGTGTAGGGATCTTTCCAATTCACGCTGTTCGCGGTGCCAAAGTAGTCCGTGCCATAGCAGTTTGTACAGCCGTTCCCGCCGGCGCCCTGATCGATATTTGGCCATTGATAGCCGATTGCGTGCGTGGTGGAGTTGTAGGAATTGGTGTACTGCTGCGTGTACGCCTGCAGCGTGCCCGTCAGCGAATAGAAGCTTGAGCCGAGCATGTTGATGTTGTAGATACTGAATCCGCCGCGGATCGCCCACTTGTCATTGGCGAACGGACGATACGCAAATCCGAAGCGGGGCATGAATCGCAGGTGAGGATACTTCTTCAGTCCCACAGGATAGCCAGCGGTGCTGTTGCCTTCAACCGGCATGCAGGGCGCGCCATGAATGGTGGCTGAGTTGGTGGCGGTTACGCCGTCGGGATCGCAGGCGTTTGCGCTTGCAAGGTATCCCTGAGCCAGCAGATCCTGCTTGCCCTGCGGATAAAGCACACGACCCGATAATGCGAGCGTCGGATCAAAGTTGCCGATATCGCCATAGCGATCATAGTAGCCGGGGTGGAGTTCGTAGCGCAGGCCATATGAAAGCGTCAGGCGCGGGCTCACGCGCCATTCATCCTGCGCAAAGGCGTTATAGTGAGCCGACAGACCATCGTTGTCCTGGCGTACCACGTCGTAGAAGGTCTGGTTGGGCATTCCGAGCAGGAAGTCGGCGAAGTCCACGCCGGTGAACATGCCCTCGCTGCCGCTGGTGTTGAAGGTGTAGGTGCCGTAGTTGTCGGCGCCGTTAAAGCCCAGCGGGGAAATTGCCTCCAGCTTCTGGATATCTACGCCAAACTTCATGGTGTGATTGCCCTTGGTCCAGATCAACGTGTCGCTGTATTCGTAGGTAAATGACTTGCTCAGACTGGTCAGGCGATCGGCATTCAGGCTCTGCAGATTATTGAAGTCCATCTCGGGAACGCCGTTGAAGAACAGGTTCTGCAGCCCCTGCCACCCCTGCTGGTTGGTCCAGGCCAGGCCGTTGAAGCCGTTGCTTCCGCCCGAAATGTAGCGGGTGAAGCCAAATCCGCCCTCATTGATAAGGCTGGGTGCAATGGTCCAGTTCGTATCTACTTTCAATACGCGGCTCTGGCTGTTGTAAACCGACGACGGAAGGTTGAGGTTCTGCGGGCTATTGGTGGGGAAGTTCTTCCATGTGAAGCGGCCCCAGATGAGGAACTTCTGGTTGACGCCGAGATACTGATCACCACGCACATCGAACTGGTTGGAGCGACCGCTCGCATCCACGTTTCTCTGGTAGTTCGCTACGTTGTCGTCGGTGTAGATGCTGGGATCGCCGATGTTGGGATCGGGATAGAACTGCTTCAGGGTGTTGACCGCGATTCCGCTCAGATTCGATGTGGGAATGGTGGTGCCGTAGCTTCCGCCCGTAAAGGGGTTCCTGAGGCCGGTGAAGCCCGTCGAGCTGTATTTGGAGAAGTCGCCCTGCTTCATCAGCGTGCTCGGCACCTTCTCCAGAAGCGTGGTCTGCGCGGGGTGCCGCCATCCCTCGTATGCGCCATAGAAGAAGGTTTTGTTGTGCCCGTTATAGAAGTGCGGAATCACAACCGGACCGCCCAGGCTTCCACCAAAGGTGTCGCCGTGAACACTTGCCTTGGTGACGGTTGTCGGATAGGTATAGGGGATGGCGTCAAACGCGGAGCTCTGGTAGTACCAGAAGCCCGACCCGTGCAGTGTGTTGCTGCCGCCCTTGGTTGTCACCACGATCTGGCCGGGGTCGCCATACTCGGCATTTACCAGCACGCCATCCGCGCGAATTTCAGCGATGGATTCGGTCGAGGGGAACGCATTTCCGATGTATCCGCCTCCCGCAGGGTTCTTGAGCGTAATGCCGTCCACCGTCACTTCTGTCTGGTAGGGCAGAGCGCCTTGCAGAGAAATGCCGGAGCTGTCGTCCTGCACGCCGGGCAGCGCGCCCAGGATGGCGGACGCGCTTGTGCCGCTGAAGCTGGCGCGCGTATTCACGGGCAGATCGGTTGCGTCGCTGGCCGTAAAGGTTCCGCTAATGGTTGGCGAGTCGGTTTCAATAGCACTCACGGCATCGCCGGATACCTGCACCGACTGTTGAACCGCACCAATCGAGAGTTGCACGTCGACGCGCAACTCCTGGCGCACAGCCAGGTTTACGGCGGTTACGGACCACTGATTGAATCCGGTCGCGGATACCTGGATCGAATAATGGCCGGCCTTCACGTCGACAAAGCGATAGTCGCCACCGGCATTCGACTGAGTGACGCGCGTTATGCCTTCGTCTGTATTCGTGAGAGTGACGGTCGCACGCTGCACGAGCGCTCCGGCCGAATCCTTCACGGCGCCGATGATCGAGCCCTGGGTCGACTGCGCCCAGCCGGATCTGCCTGCTCCGAGTAGAGCGAGCAGCAGGGCGAGAAACGCCCATGACCAGCGCCGTTTTTGTACAAGATGCATGTTGCTGTACATAGATACTGCCTCCTGAAGTACGTTCAAGACTGGCCCCCATGAGGGTGCGGGGATGCCTTTGAATGAGGGGTGATGGGATCCGAGCATAGAGGGATCTCAACGCGAGTGGAATCCTCAAGGCCGAGAGAAGATGCTTGTTTTGGACTGTGTTACAGAACCAAATTAGAGGAGATGCATTAAGCGTCTAGATATGGGCTGTTAAGGAATCTTGAAAATCCGTCAAATGCTGTGAAGAACGTGATCCGGTGTTGAGTGAACACACCGGATCACATGCTATTCATCAATCGTCGCTCTTCTTCCGCCGCAACTGGCCCGACGATTTTTCGAGTTGCTCTCGAATCGCATCCGCGTCGTCCACATCGCGAAGCGCGGCTGCCTCCCGCCTGGTTTTAGGACGTGCAAAGCGCGCTTTCGCCGCAACAAAGACACGCGGATCGGCGGGTGCCGCGGCGAACGGCTCCATGTGCGCATGATCATCGAAGATGCCGCCAATCTCTCCTGCGAGCGCATCCTCCAGGTTCAAGGAACCCAGGCCGAGCAGTTCGTCGATGGTGCGGGTGATGGAGCCCATGCTGGCGTGCTCGTGGCTGACGGCTCCAGGCTTGACCCACGGACTGGCGACCAGCAGGAGGCTGCGGTGCGCATCTACGTGATCGACGCCACCTTGCGCATCGTCCTCCGTCACAAACAGGGCGGAATCTTTCCAGATCGAAGTCCTGGAAAGAAATGCCACGATCCGGCCCAGCGCCAGATCGTTATCGGCGACATAGGATGCGCGGTAGGGATAGCCGTCTCCGGGTCGAGGATCCATCGTATGATCATTCGGCAGCCGAATCACAATCAGCGCCGGCACCGTGCCTGCCGCGAGCCTGCGGCGAAAATCGCGCTCGAACTCCGTGGCGCGGAACTGGTCTGGGATACCGAGGTTGAACGTAGGATAACGGCGGTCCGTGGACTCAAACACCGGCTTCGGCAAGGGGGCATTCAGAAACAGGCGCTGTCCCTCGGGCTCTGCTCCCGCCATTTCGTGACTCCCCTCCAGTTCGAGGCCCTCTCCGTAGTTGAGAATGCCCTGCGAGTGCCTCACTCCTGCGGCAATGTGCTCCCAGAGCGACCCGAACTGTGGTTCGTCTTCCGGCATGGGCGCATCGGCGCCGCCAAACAAGGCGCGCCTTCCGGGCTGCGCCGCAAATGTATCGTCATGCCGCCTGCCGCCGTAGTTCGATGTCCACGCCGTATTGAAGAACGGCGTTGGATCGATCCCCACCACCCAGCGGTGCCCGTCCGCTGAGACGTCGGAGTCAACGTAATAGTTATCGCTCATCGCAAAGCGGGTAACCAGCGCGTGCAGGTCCGGCGTCACATGCAAATGCGTTGCGGCCCCGTCTTCCGCGGCCCATCCGTCCATTCCATAGCGGGCCAGCGATGGGTCTCCGTTGGCCCCGCGCACGTCACCCAGGAGCTCATCGTAGGTGCGATTTTCACGAATCACAAGGAAACAGTGCTTGACCCGCGGCAGAGCAGGACGGTTGGCAAGCGCTGCCATGTTGCCCTCAACAACGGTTTGCGTGAGGTTGTCGGCAGCGGGCAGGGTATCAAGGTGGAGAACGCTGAGACTACCGAGTTCAAGCGACCCGATGTATGAAGGCTGATCGGGCTTGTGCTGCTGACCGCCGTTCGGCCCCGCCCCCTTGCCTTTGGTGTTGATCACATACAGCGTCTTTCCGTCGGACGCCAGCGCAAGCGCCGATGGATTCCATCCGACCGGGATGTGGCCGATCGCCATCATGGTCGTGGCATCCACAATCCCCACCGCATCAATGCCGGACTCTGCCACATAGACACGGCCGTCGCGCACAGCTATCCCGCTGGGCATCACTCCGCGAAGCGGCCGCCCTGCCGCGTCGTCGAATCGCGCTCCATGGAACGGCGACAGCTCTACTTCAGCAATCACCTGCTTTCCCGCCGCGTCCAGCTTCACAACTTCGTCGTCATGGGCAAGCGCAACGTAAACGGCGTCCCCGTCTGCGGCAACGCCAGTTGGCGCGGCTCCGCCTACGACGCCACCGCGCGCCTCCACGATTTTTGCGCCCAACCGCAGCTTCGCCGACACCTTCGGATGAGCGGGATCGCTGATGTCGTACGTCCACAGCGAACTGCCGAAGGTGGAGTTCTCATCTCCGAGCCCGGGAATCTTCCTGCCTTCCGCGATCGTCCCCAGCCGCGCTTCTTTCGACGGATACCCGAAGGCTGGAAAGTGCAAACCGCTGCGCAGGGGATCGTTGGCATCCGCGCCCGGGATGGTCTTGTACTCGAACATCCCGGTGTTCGTCACATACATCCGCTTGCCATCCGGGGCAATCGCCATGCCGAAGGGCTCTGCTCCTGTAGGCGCGCTCGCAATCACCTTCAACTGCGCTGCATCCAGGACCACAACGCGCCAGTTGCCCTGGTCGAGCACGTAAATGCGGCGGCCATCGGCAGAAACGGTCAGGGTTGCAGCGAAGCTGCCGGCGTAGTCCTTACCTTCAAGCTCCCCGTCCAGCGGTACCTCACCGGCCCTCGTCCAGTCGCTCGTGCGATAGGCGCGAACCTTGCCGGAATCTCCCGTAGCCACATAAAGCAGCTTGCCGTCAGGCGAGTAGCCAAGACCGGCGTGCACTTCGATGCCGGGATCGTTGTCGTGCCTGGGCGGCATCCTGAGTACCTTCGGACGATCGCTTCCCGGTTCATCAACAACGTTCAGCGCGAAGGGAAAGCCGATGGAGGGCGCGGCGATCTGGTTTCCGTCGGGCCGTACAGCGAGCGCGAACGGATAGGGCGCGAGTGGAATCCAGGAGCCGGCCGGATGAATCTCACGCCCATTGGGGAGAACGGCCGTGACCCCGGTCTGAGCAAATCCGGCAGAGTTGAGAAGGCCAGAAAACAGGAGAGCGAAGCTGAAGAGTCCAACACGGCATTTTTTCATTGAAATCATTATGCAGACCGAACATGAACACACGGTTGCATCCCTATACAGGCGTTTCAGCTCGCGCTGATAGCCGCACCCGTTATTTTCGATGATGGTGAAAATCGAAAATAGAACGCCCCTTATATGTTGGAATCTCCAGGCTGTTGCCTTTTGGCTTAAAGAACTGGATTGCGGCGCTTTTCAATGCTTCGCCGTAAATCTTTCGGTGCACAGCGGCTGAATCATATCGACAAGCTGTGTCTGTGCCATGTGGCATTCCTCGAATCAAAGTGGTGTTCTTTGATCCGGGCTTGCCGACTGGTTCGCCTTCGTTCCCGACTGGGAAGGTGTTACCTGTTGCAGTAGT
>JAJXXG010000151.1 GCA_021781255.1 Acidobacteriota bacterium | reverse complement strand
ATTCGCGCAGGACACGACCAAACCGGCCGCCCCCGCCGAGGATATCCCCGACGCGCCACAGGCCACCGCCGCTGCGCTCATCCACCCCAACGGCCCCTTCGTCGTCATGGACACCTCCATGGGCCGCATCACCTGCCAGTTCTTCCAGAAGCAGGCTCCCGTCGCCGTCGCCAACTTCATCGCGCTTGCCCAGGGCACCAAAGACTGGACCGACCCGGCGACCAAGAAGATCCAGCGCCACAAGCCCTTCTATGACGGAACCACCTTCCACCGTGTCATTCCGGAGTTCATGATCCAGGGCGGCGATCCCACCGGCACCGGAATGGGTGACGCCGGCTACTCCTTCAACGACGAGTTCGACCCAGATTTGAACTTCGATGTCGCTGGCCGCCTCGCCATGGCCAACTCCGGCCCCAACACCAACGGCAGCCAGTTCTTCATCACCGAGCAGCCCTACGACTCGCTCAATCAGCACTACACCATCTTTGGCCAGTGCGATGAGCCCAGCGTCCTCGTCGTCAAGACCATCGCCCGCGTGCAGCGCGACGACAACGACAAGCCCGTCACGCCCGTACTGCTCAAGAAGGTCACCATCGTGCCCGAGGGCCAGCCGTTGCCGCCATCGCCATCGGCGCCGCAGCAGCCAGCAGCCGGCTCCCCTTCTACGCCCCAACCGTAATCTGCGCCTGCTCTTGCAACTTCGCAGCGGCAACAGCAGCCAACCACTCAAATCTCAGGAGTCAACCATGGCACTCGCAGCAGGAACCTACGCCGTCTTCAATACCACTGAAGGCAAAATCACTGTTCGCCTCTTGGAGGCCGACGCGCCCGTCACCGTCAAGAACTTCATCGAGCTCGCTGAAGGCTCCCGCGAGTGGGTTCACCCCGGCACGCGCGCCAAATCGCAGGACAAGCTCTACGACGGCACCGTCTTCCATCGCGTCATCCCCGACTTCATGATCCAGGGTGGCGACCCCACCGGAACCGGCATGGGCGGCCCCGGCTATCGCTTCCAGGACGAGACCAAAGGCTCCCCGCACCGCTTCGATAAGCCCGGCAAGCTGGCCATGGCCAACTCCGGCCCCAACACCAACGGCTGCCAGTTCTTCATCACCGTGGCGCCCACGCCCTGGCTCACCGGCAACCACACCATCTTCGGCGAAGTCGTCGAAGGGCAGGACATCGCCGACAAGATCTCCCGCGTTTCCCGCAACGCCCAGGACAAGCCCCACAAGCCCGTCGTCCTCGAGTCCGTCGTCATCGAGCGCGTCAGCTAGCTCCGCAGCGCCTGCGCACCCTTTCCGCATCTCGCGGAGAGGGTGCGCAGCCTGCATCCCGCCTCAGCCCGCCCGGCAGACTCCCAGCAGCGCCTCGCCAAACTTCTCCACCTTCGCCGGTCCCATCCCGTCCACTCCCAGCAACTCCCGCAGGTTTCCCGGCCGCGCTGCCGCCACGGCGTTCAGCGTCCGGTCATGCAGCACTAGGTAGGCCGGAACACCCAGCCGCTTTGCTTCTTCTTTGCGCCACTCCTTCAGCCGCGTCGCCAGTGCCAGCGCATCCCCCGCCAAGGCTACCGGCTCGCTCTCCGCCGCACGATTCCCGGCACTCCGAGCCGCTGCCTTTCCCTTCTTCGCTCGTACAGCCGTTCCTCTGCCGCCAAACTCCGCCACCACCCCATCGGCAATCAGCAGCTCCAACTGCCGCCCGGGCCGCACTGCCAGCCCCGCCTCCGTGAGCCGCACCTTCCGGAACCGCCGAACCTCGCCGTCCTTCTCGTACTCCGCATCTTCCATGGCAACCAGCCCAGCCCGGACCATTGCGTTCAGCAGCCCCTCAAATGCATCGCGATCCAGCCGCCCCGCCGGGTCCACTGCCCGCTGCAGCGTTCCGGCCGCCTTGTAGTCCACGGGCCGCAGCTCGTCCACCATCCGTAGCGCCAACTCCTGTTCCGCCGCCGTCGCCCGCCGAAACAGTTTCAGCCGCGCCCCCGCCGGGTCGCACACATCGCATGTGCCGCACGGCCGGCTCGCGTCCTCCACATCTCCAAAGTGCCGCACCAGCGCCGCCATCCGGCACTCGCTCGATTCCGTAAACCGCAGCACCTTGTCAAACTGCTCCGTTCTGTACTGCGACTGCACAGCGTAGGTCTTCTTCCATCCCGGTCCGCCCCGCGTCACGTTGCCGCCAAAGTCCACCCGGGCGCCGCCGTGGATCTCCAGCTTCTCCAACGCCTTGTCAAACTCCTCGTCGCTCAGCTTCGACTCCGCGCGCAGCTCATCCACGCCCTGCGGATCCTCCCCCAGCATCCGAAAAACCTGTTCCAGATTGGCCACCGGAGGATAATCCCTCGTCAGAAAGAAGTCGTGCGTCCGCTGGTCCGCATACGAGTGCATAAGAAATGTCCGGCTCGGCTGGCCATCCCGGCCCGCCCTGCCTATTTCCTGGTAATACCCCTCCAGCGTTGCCGGCAACCCCGCATGTATCACCGTCCGAATATCGGCCTTGTCGATGCCCATGCCGAAGGCAATCGTCGCTACCACCGCCTCCAGCTTCCCCGCCTGGAAGGCCGTCTGCACCCGCTCCCGTGTCTCCGCGTCCAGCCCTGCGTGGTAGGCCGCCGCCGGAATCCGTCGTGCCAGTTCCTCCGCCAGCCGCTCCGCCTGCTTGCGCGAGGTCGCATACACAATTGCCGGTCGCCGCGCCTTCTCCGCCAGCAGCCGGCAAACCACCTCGGCCCGCTCCGGCACGGGAACCTCCACCACCTCGATCGCCAGGTTCTCTCGCCGGAACCCGTGGATGAATAGCTCCGGTTCGATCATCCCCAGCTGCGTCACAATATCGGCCTGCACCCTCGGCGTCGCCGTCGCCGTCAGCGCCAGCACCGGCGCCGGACGCAACGCCGGCAGATACTGCCCCAGCATCCGGTAATCCGGCCGGAAGTCATGCCCCCATTGCGAGATACAGTGCGCTTCGTCAATCGCAATCAGTCCCGGCTTGCGCTTGGCCAGCATCTCCGGAAACCCCGGCACCCGCAGCCGCTCCGGCGCAATCAACAAGAACTGCAAATTCCCTTGCAAATAGTCCACGCAGGCCTGCCGCGAGTCCGCCCGGTCCATCCCGGAGTGGATGCGAGCCACCCGCAGCCCCAGCGCCGCCAGCTTCGCCGCCTGGTCTTCCATCAGTGCTATCAGCGGCGAAATCACCAGCGCCGTGCCACCCAGCGCAATCGCCGGAAGCTGATAGCACAAGGACTTGCCTGACCCCGTCGGCATCACCAGCAGCAGGTCCCGCCCCTCCAGCGCCGTGCGGCAAACCGCCTCCTGGTTCGCTCGAAACCCGGCAAAGCCAAACACGGACCTTAGCAGTTCCGTCAAGACATCCGATGTTGGGGAATTCTTCACGCAGGACGCATCCAGAACCGAGCCCGCCGCCAACCTCTAAGGCGGCAGGAACCTCTCTCCACCTTACAGGACTGGCCCTCCCCGCAATCCCGTCTTTCCACAGCCCATCGCCCATCCATCGCCTCCCGCACCAATCCAGATACCCCGCCCCCGCCGCGGCTTGCCTCCACCCGGCCGCTACAATGCTTACGAACCACACGAGGGCCTCCATCCCATGGATTCGAACCACCCGGCAAGCCGGCGAACCTTCCTCAAAGGCGCCATGCTCGCTTCTGCTCCGCTCCTGGCCGGCGCAGCCGCGCCGGCAGCCTCCACGCTCTCCGCAGCGCCGCTCCTCAGCCCAACGGCAGACGACCGCTCCCGCTGGATCAGCATCGTCGAGCGCGTCTCGAATCCGGTCCTGCAGGCCATCCGCCAGCAGAAGCTCCGCGCCACCATGCCCGTGGAAGCCGCTCCCGGCCTCGCCCAAGCCCGCAGCCAATCCACACACCTTGAGGCCGTCGGCCGACTTCTCTCCGGCCTCGCCCCCTGGCTCGAAGGCCAGCCGGAACCCTCCCCGCGCCACGAACAGCTTCGTCGCCAATACCAGCAGAGTGCCCGCCTCGCCATCCGCTACGGCACAGACCCCCACTCGCCCGACGCCTTCCACTTCGGCACGAACCCTCAGTCCTTGGTCGACGCGGCCTTTCTCGCGCTCGCCATCCTCCGCGCTCCCGGCCAGCTCTGGGACAGCCTCGATGCCCCAGTCCGGCAGAATGTCGTCCAGACCCTGCGCCAAACCCGCACGGTCACGCCCGGCTTCAGCAACTGGCTGCTCTTCTCCGCCAGCCTCGAGGCCTTCTTCTGCAAAATCGGCCAGCCGTGGGATGCCATGCGCATCGACTATGCCCTGCGCGAGCACCAGCAGTGGTATGTCGGCGACGGGCTCTACGGCGACGGCCCGCACTTCCACTGGGACTACTACAACAGCTTCGTCATCCAGCCCATGCTGCTCCACATTCTGGACGCCCTCGGCCCCGCCGCCGAGCGATGGAGCACGCTCCGCGACCCCATCCACAGCCGTGCCCGGCGCTACGCCGCCATTCAGGAGCGGCTCATCAGCCCCGAAGCCACCTTCCCCGCCATCGGCCGCTCGCTCGCCTATCGCTTCGGAGCATTCCATCACCTGGCAGAGATGTCCCTCCGCCGCGATCTGCCCACAAACCTCAGCCCCGCCCAGGTGCGGTGCGCCCTCACCGCCGTCATGTCGCGCATGATCGAGGCCCCCGGCACCTTCGACCGGAACGGCTGGCTGACCATTGGCTTTGCCGGTCACCAGCCCTCCATGGGCGAAAACTACATCTCCACCGGCAGCCTCTACCTCTGTGCCGCCGCCTGGCTTCCCCTCGGCCTTCCCGCCAGCGATCCGTTCTGGGCCGCCCCCGCCGCCCCATGGACATCCCGAAAACTCTGGTCCGGCGTCGACATTCCAGCAGACCACGCCCTCAGCGACTGACCTCAACCATCCGGCACTGTCGCCATTTCGTACGCTGCACATTACATTAGTTACTAGAATTGGCCCTCATCTCCATGAATCTGCTGCTGCTTACCACTCCTGTGCTATATCCTGCCCAGGAAGTTACCTTTTCATTCGGCGGTTTTTGGTACAAGCTGAACCCGGAAGCACAACAGCACCTGTGCCGGGCCTCAGTCGGTTTTGTGGAGGAGGAGCAGATGAACAACGTCGTACTCAAGGTCCATATCTGGTTCAGAACAATTCTGATCTGCGAAGAGGGCCAGGATCTGATCGAGTACGCGCTCCTTCTGTCCCTTGTCGCCTTTGGCGCCGTCACCGGTATGGAGTCACTCGCCGGCGGGCTCGACCGAGCCTTCGACCACCTCTCCATCCTGCTCTTCCGCTACGTCTCCGGCGCACCGATCGACAATTAACGGCAGCACCAGCCCACTCCGCAGGCAAAACGCCCTTCGCCGCAATCTATTCTGCCCATATTCCTGCCCAATGAAAAAGACGACCCGTCACACGTCTCTCAGGTCGCCAAGAACTTCAAGTTAAATAAAGATATTAGGCTATTTTTATTGATTACAAATGTCTTGCTTTCAAATTATGCTTGCGACGCTCGGCACTCCACAGTCATTGCAAACGCCCAACCCCTCGACGCTCTCCAAAGATTTTCTCTCGTAAATTTCTTAATCTTTCACTTAAGAAAACACTCTTAACGCATTCATCATAAAAATAATATATGTCGCCCATCTTAGCCATGCGCTGCAACAATCATTTCTGCGGTGATGATTGCCCTGTTCTATGATTGCCTTAGCGATAGAAGGGGCGAACCAATGAATCTGCAGGACCTGCGTTATCTGGTAGCGGTGGCGGAACAGCGGCATTTCGGCCGCGCGGCTGAGGCCTGCAATGTCAGCCAGCCCACCCTCAGCAGCCAGATCCGCAAGCTGGAAGTCGAGCTTGGAGTCACCCTGCTTGAGCGGACCAACAAGCGTGTGGAGCTCACCCCCATCGGCAGCCGAATCCTCGCCCATGCACAGCGCGCACTCGATGAAGCCGCGCAGATGGAGGCGGTGGCCCAATCCGCGCGCGACCCCCTCGTCGGCCCCCTCAGGCTTGGCGTCATCCCCACCCTGGCTCCCTACCTGATGCCGCTGATCCTGGCCCCTCTGCGTGCCTCCTATCCCGGCCTGACCATTGAGCTATGGGAAGATCAGACCCGCGCCCTGATTGAAGGCTTGCGCAAGCATCGTCTTGACGCCCTGCTGCTGGCAACGGCAACTGAAGCTCCTGAGATTACCGAGATCGCGCTCTTCCGGGAACCTCTTCTTGCTGCATTGCCTCTCCAGCACAGCAGCGCCTCGGCCCAGGTTGTCAGCGAGGATGCCCTCAAAGACGAGCTGCTCGTACTCGCGGAGGGCCACTGCCTCGCCAACCAGGCACTTGCCGCCTGCGGGTCCAAGCATGGACCGCGCAGCGCATTCCAGGGCTCCATGCAGGCCGCCACTCTTGAGACGCTCGTCAACCTCGTGGCCGCTGGCTACGGCGTCACCCTCATCCCCGCCCTCGCTGCCGACTCGCTCGGTACGCGCGGCATCGCTCTGCGCCCATTGGCCGGGCGCTCCGCCCGAACCATCCGACTCGCCAGCCGCCCCACCTTCCCCCGGCCCCAGGCTTTGCGCGCTTTGGAGAAGATTATCCGTAACGCTGTTGGTTCCACCCTGCCCGCGGAACAGCCTTGATTCCGCCCTCCTGCTTGTGGAAAAATAAGGTCGAATTCCAGAAAAAACCCTGGAAACTCGCCAAAACTCGCGGATTTTACGAGAAGGTGAATTCCGGCCCCCCTTATCCACAAAAACCCGCCATCCCGCCGTTGACCCCACCCCTCCAGCTCCTTACAGTCTGTAAGCAAAGGGCCGTCCGTCCGCAGCATTGGCGGCGCCCCGTGGTTGTGGAGGCATCACCGGCAACGGCCCCCGCAAACCCCATGGAACAGGAGTCAACATGCTGAAACTGAAGAAGATCCACATTCTCGGCTTTAAAAGCTTTTGTGACCGCACGGAGCTCACCGTGTCCGGCACGGGCATAGCCGTGGTGGTGGGACCGAACGGGTGCGGCAAGTCCAACATTCTGGACGGGGTTAGCTGGGTCCTCGGCGAGCAGAGCGCCAAAACTCTGCGCGGCACGCACATGCAGGATGTCATCTTTGCAGGCACCCGCGACCGCAAGCCCCTGGGCATGGCGGAGGTCACCCTGACCATGGTGGACCCCGAAGCCTACGAAGGCCCCATCCCGGTTGAACCCGAGGTTGTCGTCGATCACGACGGCCCCGCGGACTGGGACGAGGAAGAGGCCCGGCGCCAGCGCGCGGCCGAGTCCGAGGAGCTTGCAGCCGCCGAGCAGCCCGGCCAGGTGATCGAAGAAGACGAACCAGAACAGAGCCAGGCCGAAGCCGAAGGCCCCCAGCCCGTCGTGCTGAAGATTCGCCGCCGCAAGTTCCACCGCACGCCGCAGAAGGGTGAGATTGTCATCACCCGCCGCCTCTTCCGCACCGGCGAAAGCGAG
>JAJXXG010000723.1 GCA_021781255.1 Acidobacteriota bacterium | reverse complement strand
ACCCGCGTCCTGGCGATCCACCTACGCTCGTAGCAGACGCAGGCAAAGCCAGAGAGGTTCTAGGCTGGCAGCCCGCACTGGGAATCGGAGAGATCATCCAGAGCGCACTGCGCTGGGAAGAGAATCTTCAGTCCTTTTTGAGCACACCCTGAACTTACCTATCCCTCCCATTCAGTGTCGCGCAGAGGGCGCAAATTCACTTGCTTGAAGAGCTCTCGCCTATGTAGGTCTCCTGCAGGGGCTGTGCTCCCAGATCGCTCTCGATCGAGCGGAGCAGGTTGCGAGCCCCGCGTGTCGCCTCGAAATGCTCCAGAAAGCCGCGCCGCGCCGCCTGCCCCATCACAGCACGCTCTTCCGGCGAAAGTGCATAGAATCGTGCAATCAGGCGCATCGCGCCCTCGCGCGTATCCTCGTCCACAAATCCCCCGCCACTTGCCTGCACCTCGCGCCAGATGTTCACCTTGTTGCTGATGAGCACGGGCGTCGAGCAGGCCATGGCTTCCGCCACCACAAGGCCAAAGTTTTCATGATGCGATGGAAGAATCAGCGCCTCTGCCATACGAATCATCTGCCGCTTCACCCGTCCATCGATCATTCCAGTCCAATGGACACGGTGTTCCATCCCCAGTTGCCTGGCAAGTGCTTGCAGAGAGTTGGACCATCCGAGATGGTCGGGACCAGCAAACACCAGATTGAGATTGTCAGGAATCTGATCGGCGGACTGGTTCAGCGCCTCAATCAGCAGATCGCAGCCCTTGATGGGATGGA
This sequence comes from Acidobacteriota bacterium, assembly GCA_021781255.1. Next base: position 6,700 of record JAJXXG010000723.1, on the reverse strand, counting down.
GCCGCCCGAGGAAAAGAAGATACTTCCGGTCCCGGAGCTTCGGAAAGGCTGCGAAGAGAGCCGCCGCGTCACCACCTACATCATCTTCCGGGTCGGAGGCTCCGAATGGCGCCAGCCGCTCCCGATACACATGACCCGCAAATACGTTCCTCGCGTCCAGCATCTCCTGCTCGGTGGTGAACAAAACCGCGCGTGCATCCCGCACAACGCGCCCCTCCGCAAGCCGCCAGAAAAGCTCCTTCGCTCTCTGTTTCAGCCGGTATCGGCGGAACCATGGAGCCATCATGCCATGCGCGAAGATGTAATACGGCGTCGCTGTCTTGCGCAGACCCAACCAGGAACCGACCGACGTGTAATTCCACAGACCATTCAGGATGACCACGTCGAAGCGGCTCGCGTGGGTGCGCATCCACGGCGCGAGGCGCGGATTATAGCGATACTTGCCCACGCCGCGGCCAAGCTGCACAAGAGGCAACGGAAAGCTCCGCAGGCCCTCCGCTGTTTCATCCTCAAGGCTCACCACTTCCACCGAGTGCCCATCGCGCACCCACACTTCGGAGTTGCGCAATACGCTCTCAATCGGCCCTCCGGATTCAGCCGCGGTGGAAGCTATCACTTGAAGAATTTTCATGCGTACAATCTTCGTTGCGTCGAAGCTTCTTCGAGCAGGATTTGGTACAGGTCCAGATGCTTCCGGGCAACCGCCCTGCTGTCAAAGACCTGTTCCGCTCGGTTGCGCGCCGCTTCTCTTACGCTGTTTAAACCGTCCGATGGATGGTTTGCGTCTAAGGTCCATTGAAGACCTGCGGCCAGGCTCCGCGATTCAAATGGTTCCGCCAGAAATCCGCACTTCAGATGCTCGATGATGTCGGGGAATCCGCCAATTCCGAACGCAACCACGGGGGTACCACAGGCAAGAGACTCGATCGCTGTAGTGGCCAGATTTTCTTCGATGGATGGAACACAAAACACATCCAGCGCCGAATAGAGCAGCGCAAGCTTACGGTCGTCAGAGATTGACCCGAAGTTGTGCGATCGCATGCCAGCCATTTCTTCACCGGCAGATCCGTGACCGAACGTGACAACCTCACAGCCACTTTCGGCGAAGTGGTGGACCGTGCTCTCTAATGCATCCTTGAGATAGCCCAATCCTTTCCGCGGGTCCAGAAGGAGCGAAGCTCCAAAGCCGATCAGCTTCTTATCCTTCGGAATGCCCAAAGCCTCGCGCGCTGAAATCGGGTCGTGCGGATGAAAGCACTCCAGATCGATGCCATTGTGAATGACGACATTCTGCTTTCCGCCAAGCAAACCGCTGCTCCTGCTCAGTGACCCCATCCAATGGCTCGGCGAGACAATCGCCATAGGCAGCGATCTCCACTGAGCTTCCTTCTTCCGCCAGTTACTGCCGGACAAGTCGTGCGCGTTCCTTGATCCAAGCTCTGGACACGATCCGCAGCACTCCCGAAATCGTTCACAACCTCGGCTATAGTGACATCCCCCGGTAAAAGCCATCATGTCGTGCATTGTCCAGACAATGGGCACTTTCAGCAGCGAGAAATCGTGGATTGGGAAGACACCGGCGCCGATCACGTGCAGATGGACAATATCGGGGAGCAGGGTATGAACCTGACGCGCCGTATACACAGGCGCCCAATTATTGCTCCACGCGGTGTTCAGCTTGTGACGGTACAGTTTATTCGGCAGCTTATCGATATTCCGCAAATAGCGGGCAAGGAACCGTTGGACAAGCCCCTGCGGACGATGAACGAATGGATGCTCCGTGGAACTCGATTCAAGGACCACCATGTGCGAGTCCGCGCCAAGCTTTCGCAGCGTCTGGTGCAGGAGCAGAGCGATACGCCCGCCCCCACCGCTCGTTCCCATCGACACATGGACGACTCGCACGATGCAATCTTTCCTTTCGCAGACTGGCTATGGATTCTCCGGAGCTTGATTCGCCGCAGCATTCGGCCGGGGCTCTGCGAGGAGGCGGGATACGAGAACCGAAAATGGCACGACCTGCACCAGCAGGAACGAGATCACGGTCCCCATGGCCGCCCCGGCAATCCCATACACTCTGACACACAAAATCGACAACGCAAGGTTGAGACCAGCCATCACAATCGAGAGTTTAACCTGCAACCGAAACTGGCTCAATCCGTTCAGGAGAACGCCAATCGGCTGCAAGTAAGCTAGGACGAGACCCTGAAGCGCAAACCAGAGGAGGAGCGTGTGGGACGCATGCATCTGCGGGCCCACCCAGAGCGCGAGGATGCGGTTCCCGGCAATCGCCAGAAATGTCACAGCGACCAGAGCCGCGCCCACGCTCGCAATCACAATGCGCCGGAAGCCTTTGCGAATCCAGGCGCGGTCGGATCGCGCGGAGGCCTCGGCAAAAGCAGGCCACATCGAAAAAGAGAGCAGGGCGATGACTCCGTTTGCCATGGAAAACATGCGCCCCGGTACGGCGTAGGCAGCCACGGCATCTGCGCCCTTGATCTGCGCAATGACCAGATTGTCGGTCTGGATGGCGACTGAAATCGCAATCTGCAGAATGAAGAACATCAATCCAATCCGCAGCAGCCTTCTTCCTGCCTGCATGGAAAAAGCTGCAGGCGACGGCCACAGATCCCGGCGGTTGATTCCGAAGAGCGTGAAACCATTCAGGGCGGATGTCACCAGACCGGGCCCCAGAAGCGCGAGGATCAGGACCGGCAGGCCCGCGCTCGCATTGATTGCAATCCACAGAGCGGCCAGCGTTGCCGCCGCGCCGGCGATGGACCACACGCTCGAGACGTAAGCCTGCTGCAGTCCAATCCGGGCGCCGGCCACGGCGCCGAGGGGCAGGTTGACCACAAAGCAAAGAAAAAACATCGCCAGCGCAGGCCCGGCTTCTCGCACTGCCATGGCCGAATGAACATTCAGAATCCGCTCTGGATGCAGGAGGGGATATACCGCGACGCCTGCACACAGCAGCAGGACGGCCACCGCCCCGAGTATCCAGAAGGCGCTGGATACAGCACGCTGGATCGCTTTTTGATCTTCATGTCCCACGCCTTCCGCGACGATATTAATCAGTCCATTCCCCAGTCCCAGATCCGCGAAGCTGAGGAGAAGCACAAACGACGAAATGGTGACCCACATCCCATATCGCTCCGCGCCGAGATAGTGGAGCGTCCACCGCACCGTGAGAATCGAAGTGACAAAGGAGATTCCTTTGGCTCCGAACGATGCCGCAGTGGTGAGGAGTGCCCGGTGGTACCGCTCGCGAGAGCGGGCTGCATCTCCCACGGCGGCATTAGCTGGGCGACGGAAAATAACTCCGAGAGATCTGATTTTTGATCGCAAATCAAGTGTCATGGGCAAAGGTATCGTACGGGGTTTGCCCCCGGCGCAGGCGAATTTTGTTTGCTGTACGGAATCCCTCAGGGTACGAAGCATCGGCCAGACGGTGAGAGCAAGTCGCTCGATCAATCCTGCCCCCGCCGAATCACGCAAGGCCTGCCCGGCTCAAGCCCGCGCATACGAGCCGCAAGCCGCCCTTCACGCGATTAATTCGGATGGCTCATAAGGTTCACAGATATCAGCAGAGCCGGAATCAGTGAATGACAACCTACGATCAGCTTGGGAAGATTCCCTGATTCACCTGGATGAAGAGAGACTGCCGTGGAAAGGTGTCCGCCTCCACTGCTTCCGGCGCGGTTGACTCAGAGCCCCAACCGCATGCGGCGAGGACTCCAGCAGGTCGACGATAATCACAATAATCAGCGCCTCAGATACTCTTGACGTGTTTGCAAACGGGGAGAACGGAATGGCCCAAAAGAGATTAATGAACATCCAAGTGTAAAGGGGAGTGACCGCAGACTGCGCAATCAAGACCCGAACCATCCCTTTGAAGACCAGCCAAAGAATATAAGCCCAGAAGACGGCACCGAGAATGCCAGCCTGAACCCAGGCGCCCATGAGGTGCGAATGAGTCGGAATGAGGCCCAGGCTAGAATCCTCTTCCCCTTGTAAGTTGCCGCCATTACCGAACCCATATGTGTTCCCAATGTCATACAACATTTCGGTATATTTGAAGTCTTTCGCCCAGGATCCGTGCCCCAGAATCGGGCTATCCCAAACGGCAACTGAGGAGACATATAGCTCTGGCCTTCCACTGAGCAGTAGCCCGCCCTTTGACTGAGACTGTATCTCGTTTTTGGCCTGCGCATCTTCGCTGACCCAGCCGGCGGAGGTTGCCACATGCACTAAGCCGGCCGCGGCCCCAGCTGCTCCCAGCGCCAGCCCCGCTAAGACGGCGAAGCGCGCTACGCTACCCGCCCGGGGCAGAAGTCTCAGCCGACCGATTCGCTCTGGAACGATAGGGAGAACCAAAACCATCGTGACCAGCAACATCAGCACGGGCGAACGAAAATTCATGACCAGATTTACGGCCGCGATTCCGGCAAGAAGTAACCCCGTGATGAAGTATCTGCGGCTTCGATAGAAATAGCAGCTTACCAAGAGAATGGCGAGGTTTGTCCCCATTGAATATATCCACTTCCAAGGATCATCGGAAGAGTCAAACATTGGCTCAAACTTACTCCCTATAATGGAACCTATCGCAAGGCCCGCAATGAAGATTATCCTACGACGCTGACTATTTCCCAGCAAGATTGAAAGACCAAGCAGATCGGCTGCGAAGAATATGATATTCGCGTCGCCTCGCATCCAATCTTGCATCCCAGTGCTGCGATAGATGTCCGTCAGAACTTGACTAATGAGCCAAAGCCCCATTAGGCCAAAAGTAAGGTTCAGCCTCGGCCTGAAAGCCCTCTTCGGATGAAGAATAATGAAAATGGGCAAGAACGCGATCAGTATAATCTCAGAAATGTAAAGTTGTCCGACAATGCGGATGAAAAAGTAAGCGACCGTAGCGATCAAAAAGGCCAGAATATCCGTGCCGAGCGACAATAGCCCTTGGCGCACATTCGACCCGCCGGACCGCACCTGTTCTCTCGTTCTCGTGGTTGTAATCATTCCGCTTCAGAATTTTCCTCTACAGAGGATTTCTAGCACGCTTTCGAGCACATCAATCGAGCAAGATGCGTGCGTTCTTAAAGGTGCCAATCGACTAACTCATTTGTCCTGCCCTCGGACGGACGCTCGAATTACAGCAATGAGCTTCCTTGGCAAGCCCGACGCACAAAGCTAACCTTATTCATAAAGAGATGCCGCGTACCTCTTTAACAAGACTTGGCCTGCCAAACTAACACATCGAACTTTCCTTCACCACAAATGCAGATTGCATCGCCGGCGGCTCGAACCAAAACCCCTGTACCAATCAATTATCGCAGCCGATCAAAAGGCTTTGTACCGATCAGCTCGGCCGAATGTGCCTCAATTTGTGTTGCAATGTCGCGATGACCTCGGACGTTGAAGTGTACGTGGTCCCGCAAGAGTATAGCGTCTGCAGGATACTGCGCCATGGCTGGGCCAATGTCAATAAAGGGAACCCCGTTGCTTTCAGCCCACACACGAACGGCCTCTCCCCCGTCGTCTGCTTGAGTGTGAGCCACATTGAATTCTCTAGGTCGTTGAATCGGAATATAGAGAATAGACATCTTGCTACCTGACTTCTTCACAAATGCGTTCATCTGGCTTAGCAGGGCGAGGTTATTGTGTAGTACCACCGAATCTCCCCCGATTTCAATGCCAGGGTCTTGGCTCGGAAATGCATTCCAATTAATGTTCAATCTCCTCAGCAGAGCGCTCAGTTGAGGGCGCAGACCTCGATCCCACAGTTCCTGGAAGCCGAAAATAGGGTGGTGCGCAAGCGACGGAATTACTTCATCCTGGGGCTTAGGTGCGACGGGCTGGGTCGGATCGCCATCATTAAGAACAAGAATGACCCGATCCGCATTCAGCACCCCATGCTCCCGCAGAAATGACAGCTCGTTAGAGATTGCCCAGCCACTTATCGAGCCGTTTATGACCTCGACGGGCTGGTGTACTTCTAATGGCAATTCATGGTGAAGTATCTCTGTGAACAATTGACTCTGGTCTACCTCTGTCGTTCCCCAAGTAATGGAATCCCCGAGAAAATAAATGCGAAGAGTCCCGGGATTTTTCCTCTCGGAAATCGAATCAGATCGCATTCCGAAACTATTGATTCGAACGTGCGCCACGAGGCTGTCGCTAAACGGCCAGAGGCGCCGAATATTCTGATTTGGAACTGGTTCATACTGCGCAGGGCTGTCGGTGGTCACCAGGGCGGGATGTCCAAGACCAAGAAATTGCAGAAATATCTCGCCGCAAACGAGTAGAAGGGCCGCACAAGTCGCTATCTTCAATTGCTTCTTGATCCACATAGTTCCCAGCTCCCTTGTGGCCTATATGGCGACCGCACTATCCCTATGGTTCGCGATAAGCTCCTCAAATTCCCTGGTTCGCTCCCCCCGGTGCTCGCATTGTTCGCGGCAGGAGGCTGGTCCTACGGGAAGCCGTGGATCAACGGGGCCGCAGTACGCTTATTCCGCATCCCGCTCGCGATGGTATTCGTAATACCTTCTTCCATAGTATTCGGCATATTCGGGAGCGTGATAGTCAACCGCGTTGACCACGACACCAAGCAGATGCGCGCCAACCCGATCCAGCAGATCGATGCTCCGCTGCACAACGTGCCTCTCGACGGTGCCATATCGAACGATGAGAATGA
>JAJXXG010000937.1 GCA_021781255.1 Acidobacteriota bacterium | reverse complement strand
CGTTTCACAGTGCATTACACGCCGAAACACGGCAGCTGGCTGAATCAGGCGGAGATCGAGATCAGTCTGTTCAGCCGCCAGTGCCTCGGCCAACGCCGTATTCCTTCACTGACTGATCTACAACGGGAAGCCAAAGCCTGGAACCGAAAGATGAACCGCAACCACGTCACCATCAACTGGAAGTTCACGCGGAAAAAGGCACGCCTGAAGTTCGGCTATGAAAGAAACAACATCACACGGTCAGAAACCTAGTTGCGGTTCTGAAATGGGGAAAGTAGAACATGCGAATTCTATATTGAGTGCTGCCATGAATGCAATGATTTTTTTGCACTTACGGCTTCGAGCACCCGAAACCGCTGTCCGGCGCAGGGGGATCGCATGATGGTGAATTGCGATCGCGCAGAGGGATTGTCGCGCCCCTGCGGGAGGAAGGCCGAAGGCGAGCAAAGAATCATGCCAGGCGGGCCTGGCCGGTCGAGATGGATCCCAGGGTGCGCTACTGCGATCGCCGACAGCGCCGCTTCCCGCCTGCCCGGTCTATACTCTCTTCTGTCTGATTCTTAAAGGGAGCACGCCTATGTCTTCTTCTGCGATTGAATTTGCCCGCCAGAACCACCCTCGTTTTCTCGATGAATTGAAGGCCCTGCTGCGCATTCCTTCGATCTCCACCTTGCCCGAGAACAAAGACGATTGCCGCCTGGCCGCCGCAACCCTGCTGGCGGATCTGCAGCGCATTGGAATGGAGAATGGCCGTCTGATTGAAGGCCCGGGGCATCCGCTGGTCTATGCCGACTGGCTGCATGCGGACGGAAAGCCCACGGTGCTCATCTACGGTCATTACGACGTCCAGCCGCCCGATCCGCTCGACGAGTGGCTCTCGCCGCCCTTCGAGCCTACGGTGCGCAACGGCAACATTTATGCTCGCGGCGCGGTTGACGACAAGGGGCAGGTGGTTGCCCAGGTGAAGGCGCTCGAATCTCTGATGGCTGCCGGCGGCAAGCTGCCCATCAACGTGCGGGTTCTCTTCGAAGGTGAAGAAGAAGTGGGCGGCGAGGCCATCGCCGAGTACGTTGCTTCGCGCCCTGCCAACCTGAAGGCCGATTTCGCGCTGGTCTCCGACACCGAGCTGTTTGCGCCGGGCCTGCCCACGTTGTGTGTCGGCCTGCGCGGCATGATCTACACCGAGCTGGAAGTGCGCGGCGCCAAGACGGACCTGCACTCCGGCATGTACGGCGGCGCGGCGCCGAATCCCTTTGTCTCGCTTTGCCAGATCATCGCCAGGCTGAAGGACGAGAACGGCCGTATCCTCATCCCGGGCTTCTATGACGGCATGATTCCGCCCAGTTCCGAGGAACTGGATGCATGGCGCAGCCTGCCTTTCGACGAAGAGGAGTATCGCAAGGCTGAAGTCGGCTCACGGCAGCTAGTCGGCGAGGCGGGTTATAGCGTGCTCGAGCGCACCTGGGCGCGGCCCACCCTCGACGTGCACGGCATGCCCGGCGGATTTACGGGAGCGGGCGCAAAAACCGTCATTCCTGCCAAGGCCACGGCCAAGGTTTCCATGCGCCTGGTGCCCGGTTTGGTTCCTGCCCGGGCTTTCGAACTCTATAAGGGCTATGTTGAGCAAGTCGCTCCGGCCGGTGTAGAGGTTGAGGTGCGCCTGATCAGCTCCGGCGATGCCTGCCTGGTTCCGGTCGACAATCCATACATCCGGGCCGCCACCCGCGCCCTGCATGAGGTATGGGGCAAAGACACCGTCTTTATCCGTTCCGGAGGATCGATTCCCATCGTGGGCGATCTCGATCGGCATCTTGGCCTGCCCAGCGTAATGATGGGCTTCGGCCTGCCGGACGATAATCTCCACGCGCCCAACGAGAAGTTCAATCTGAAGAACTTTGAGCTGGGCATCGAGTCGCTGATCCGCTTTCTGGAGGAGGTCGGCAGTTGAATTCTGCCGGCCAGCCGCAGGCGCCCAGGGCCTCACCATATTCTGCGGCGGGCGGCGTATCCCGATGCGACGCAAGCGGCGGCAGGGCAGAAGATCGCCTGGCAGAGCCCGACGCCCAGGGTTGCGTTCTGGCCGGTGGCCAGTCCAGCCGCATGGGCCGCGATAAGGCCTTCGTTGAGTTTTTAGGCCGGCCGCTGATTGCGCACGCCCTTGGCATTCTTCAGCAGGCCGGTCTTCAGGCCGCGATTGCCGGGGCAACGCCTTCGGCATGCTCGGCGTTTGCCGCCTTTGCTCCGGTCATTCCGGACGCTCTACCGGGCCTTGGGCCCCTATCAGGCATCTGCGCCGCACTGGACGCCGCCACCGTGCGCCACACGGTTTTTTCCCCCGTCGATTTACCGCTTCTTCCGCCGTCGCTGCTGGTCGTGCTACTGCGCCATGCGCAAATCACTGGCAGCGCAGTGGTCGCGCCTACGCTTTCAGGATTCACGCAGACCTTTCCCGCGGTGATCGACCGGGCTGCGCTGCCGGTGCTGCAGCGCGAGCTGGACAGGCGACGTTGCGGCTGTTATTCCGCCTTTCGAACGGCAGCGCACGAGCTGGGGCAAACGATCCATAACGTAGCGGTGGAATCACTTGTTCAGGCCGGTCAGATATGCCATCCGCTGAGCTTGCCGCCGCTGCACTGGTTCCTCAACCTGAATACGCCGGCCGATCTGGCGCGCGCGGAGGCGATCCAGAGCCGGCGCTGAGACGGCGCGGCCGGGGGAAAGCGATCGCCGCATCGCGTAAGCTGTTCTTGGACACCATGGCGGATGCTCCTCTCCAACCCGAGCCGATCGAGCCGCTGGAAGCGGAGCTTGATGTTCTGGCCGGCGCCGATGAAAAGGAACAGGCTCGCGCAGAGCGCAGCTCCGAGACTGCGCTGCCGGCCATTCAGTTTCGTAATGTCTCCATCTCCTTCGATGGCCGCGCGGTGCTCGAAGACGTAAGCTTCTCCGTGAATCGCGGGCAAACGCTATGCATTCTTGGCCGCAGTGGCGTGGGGAAATCGGTGTCGTTGCGGATGATCATGGGCTTTCTCCAGCCGGATTCCGGCTCGATTTGCGTGGAAGGGCAGGAGGTGACAAGCCTCGGCGAAGAGGGCATGCGCGCTATCCGCAAGCGCGTGACCATGGTCTTTCAGAATGGCGCCCTGTTTGACTCGCTCAGCGTTCGCGAGAACGTGGCCTTTCCGCTGCGAGAGCGCGGCGGGCTGGACGATGACCAGGTCAACCAGCTTGTGGACCGGCTCATCAGCCTGGTAGGCGCGGAAGATGTGATGGAAGCGCTGCCGGCCAGCCTGTCCACCGGCCGCAAGCGGGCCGTGGCAATGGCCCGGGCGCTAGCCGCGCAGCCTGAGGTGGTGTTATACGACGAGCCCACCACGATGGTGGACCCCATTATTGCCCGCCGGCTGGGGCATCTTATCCAGCGCCTCAAGCACCAGCTGGGCTTTACCAGCATCGTGGTTACCCACGACACGCGTTTCGCCCGCCAACTGGCGGATACGGTTCTTTTTCTCCACAAGGGAAGGGCATTGTTCTTCGGCTCGCTCCAGGATTTTCTTGGCTCGGACGATCCTGAGATTCAGCAGTTTTTATCGCTTGATGCCTACCTACTGCCAACGGAATAAAGACTTTATTGTCTTTCTCAAGGCGGTGGAGTAAGATAGGCCAGATGTTTAGAACCAAGAGAGCGTGACCATTCCGTAACTTGCCCCCAGCTCTCTGTCGTAATGCGTAGTTGCTGCTATTTTCTTGCCGCCCATCATTTTATTGGGCGAAGCTAATTAAAACTGCACCCCCTGGCACTGGGTCGGAACCACAGGGCAATAAGGCAAGGCTTTCTAGCGCGGCTGATATCTGGGATTTACGCGTGATCAGGATCGTTTTGAATAGCACAGGCTGCCTGACAAGAGATGAGTGGCTGCGCTAGTTGATTGTCTTGATGAGTCTTCTCCGTCGGATTGAGCTTTGTCGGGGCCGGATAGGCCGCCGTAGAAGCGCTTCTGAAAGTCTGAGGTCCAAAGCTAACTATGGCGAGTTCGGAATTTTGGCAAAGGCTTTCATCTTCCCTGGCTTTGTCAGCCGAAACTGAAACGGTAGCGCTAGGCGGTCCCGAGCGAAGCTCGCATGGCACGGCCCGGCTCTGGATGTTTCTGGACGCCGCTACCATCCTGCTCGCCGCGGCCGTGGCAACGATTGCAGGGTTTCATACCAGCATCCTGAACGGCGCCAGAGGTATTTGGCAGGGAACGCTGTTCTTTGGCCGCTCGGTTTGGATTCTGGCGGCGTTGCTGTGCGGCTTCAGCTTCACGCTTATCGCCATCAGCCGCCGCATGCATCTGTACACTCCGGCACGCCTTACCAACTACCTGCACGAGCAGCGGCTCAGCGCGCAGGCCTGCCTGACTTCGGGACTGCTGCTTACCGGCGCGCTCTACATGGTGCGCGGTGTCTTTATCCCGCGCAGCATTGTGCTCGGAACGGTGGTATTGGTGACGGTAGGGCTGGGTCTGCGGCGGCTGGTTTACCGGATACTTCTCTATCGGCGATTCGAACGCGGAGTGGACACGCGGAACGTGCTGATTGTGGGCACCGGTCCTGAGGCCCAGGCTCTGCGCCACCATATCGACAGCATCAAGCACCTGGGCTACACCTTCAAAGGCTTTATTGAACTGCCTGGATCGGTTTGCCGCACTGCCCTGATGCCCGGCGATGTCGTGGGCAACCTCGACTCGCTGTTCCAGAATGCGCGCAAGCAGTTTATCGACGAGATCTTCTTTACCACGTCGTGCGAGCGCAGGATCGTTCAAGACGTTCTGGAACAGGCGCGCGCGCATGGCGTTGACCTGCGCGTGGTTCCCGACATGTACGACGGTGTGGCGTGGGACAGCCCGATCGAATATATAGGGCAGTTTCCCACGATTCCGCTGCATCGCGGCGAAGTCCCCGAACTGGGGCTGCTTTTTAAGCGAGTCTTCGATGCGGTGTTCTCCGCGCTTGTACTGGCCGTGCTTTCGCCGCTGATCCTGGCGTTGGCTCTCGCCATCAAACTGGATTCGCCGGGACCGGTCTTTTATGCCTCGGAGCGCATCGGGAAGAAGGGCGTTGTCTTCCGCTGCATCAAATTTCGCACCATGGTGCGCGATGCGGAGGTGCGCCGTGCCGAAATCATGCATATGAACGAGCGCGACGGTGTGCTCTTCAAAGTCTCAAAAGACCCGCGCATCACCCGCCTGGGGCGTTTCCTGCGCAAATACTCGCTCGATGAGCTGCCGCAATTCTTCAATGTGCTGGTCGGCGATATGAGCATTGTCGGTCCCCGTCCACCGTTGGCCGGGGAGGTGCGCAAGTACGACCTCAGCCATCTTCGCCGGCTGGACGTGACGCCGGGAATCACCGGGCTGTGGCAAGTGCAGGGCCGCCAGGATCCCTCCTTTGCCAGCTACGTTTCGCTCGATGTTACCTACATCGACAACTGGAGCATCTGGCTGGACTTTAAGATCATTTTGCGCACCATCGGCGTGGTCTTTTCCGGTACGGGCTCATAGCCGCCAGCGCTCGCCAGCGCCCGGCAGTGCGTGTGCGTCCTCCAGCGGCGCTTCTCTTCAGACCGGTTCAACAGGAAACGGCCGCGGTTGCCCGCGGTTGCCCGCGGTTGCCTGCCGGACCCTCGGATGGCGATGGCAGCCGGCAGGGCGCTGTACTTGCGGGTCATGCGGGGTTGGCGGACCGTCCCGGGCGCAGAGCGAGCGATTCGCAGGGCAATGAAGCGCGCTAATAGAGGCCGGTGCGCTCATTGTGGACGGGGACCGGGACCGCTGCCGTCGTCCGTTGACGGGGCTGGCCGGTACCGGCCTCTAGCTTGGAGCTCCGCCGAACGCCGAGGTTGTTAATGGCGTAATCGACGTAGGGGGACTTGATCTCCGGGTCCAGTCCCAGGAAGCGGCAGGTTGCCACTACCTGATCCACGATGAAGCGTGGATGATAGGCGGCGAGATCGAGGCCCATCTCCTCTTTCACCATGTAGAGAATGAAGTTGAACACATCGTCGCGCAGGGCGAGGCCATGCCGCTTGCACTCCCGGTCGAAGATGGCCCGGTAATGATCCAGATCCGGTGCGCCGACCTCGATTTTATACGGCAAACGGCGGAGAAAGGCCGGGTCCATCAGGTCTTCAGGCTCCAGGTTGGTGGAGAAGATCACCAGCTCTTCGAACGGGATGCCGATGGTCTTGCCGGTTTGCAGCCGGAGGTAGTCGATGCGGCTCTCCAGGGGCACGATCCAGCGGTTCAGCAGGTTGACCGGGCTTACCAGTTGGCGGCCGAAGTCATCGATGAAGAAGCATCCGCCCAGTGCTTTCATATGCAGCGGGGCATCGTAAAAGTGACCCGCCGGGTCGTAGCGCAGCTCCAGCATGTCCAGAGTCAGCTCACCGCCGGTAATGACGAATGGCCTGCGCGTCGAGACCCAGCGCATATCGTAGGTTTCGCGCCGGATGAACGACTGGTTGTCGTCTTCATTCTGCAAGATCGGGCTGATCGGCACGTGAATGCTGGGATCGTGGAAGCGAATGATCGAGCCCTCCACCATGATGGCGTAGGGAACATAGATCACGTCGTGAAAAACGCTGGCAAAACTCACCGCGACGGACGTCTTGCCGTTGCCCGGCGGTCCGTAAAGCAGGATGGCGCGGCCGGAGTTCAGCGCCGGTCCGGTTTGTTCCACGATGCTGCTGGTCAGGGTCAGGTCGCTGAGCGCCTTAACGATGCGGTCCGCGCTGATGCGCTCATTCGTAGGCTTTTGCAGCGTGACGCGCTCGATGAACTCTTCCACGGGCACCGGGGCAGGGCCAACGTAACCTGACCGCTTGATCGATTCCTGGGTCCAGCGCCGTCCTTCTTCGGTCAGCGCGTAATTGATGCCGAGGGGGCTCTCGGAATTGCGCGCGCCCAGCGTGTACAGCAACTGACGCTCAATGGCGAGTTGCGTCAGGTCCAGGACCAGGGTCATCGGCAGTTTGATCGCTTCGGTAAACTGCGGAACGTTGCTGAGGCCGTAGGAGTAGACCAGCTTCATCAGCAGCGCCAGCAATTCGGACTCTTCAATGCCGGTCTCCGCGATGTTCTTCGGCTCCTGGGGAATCCGATGAATAAAACCATCCAGCACGACCTGGTCGATGGCTCCGACCGCGACCAGACTGTCGCCAAGCCGGCCACCATGCTCGTGCATATGGCTGAGCGCCACGGCTACTTCCTTCTCGGTGACGAGGTTTGCCCGGATTAAAAGATCGCCTAACCGCACTCGCGAGTCGATGGTGGCCTCCCGGGCAGTTTCTTTGCCCTTGAACGTGGATGCCAAATATCGCCGCTTTGGTTGTGCTTCCACCCACAAGGAGCACGCGATCTTTGGCCAACTCCAGTGTATGCACGGATATGCCGCTTAAGAATCCCTCTTTTTGGGGTGATACGTTACCAGTTTGACCCC
>JAJXXG010000797.1 GCA_021781255.1 Acidobacteriota bacterium | reverse complement strand
AAGTGGCCGGGTGCCCCATTCATGCGCGTCTTTTGAGCATGAGTAGGGATCAACTCACTCCCGCATGACGATGGATTCATGCCGGGTGCCCCAGAGCCTGCCCTGAGCGAAGTCGAAGGGTCTCGCTTCTGAGACCTGGAAATCCACAAACCCATCCCCGCCACCGAAAAGCTGGAGCCTGGTAGCTGGCAGTTGGAAACTGCCGTCAACCCCCTCTCGCCAAACTTTTTTCTAACTCGATGATTCCACTCGCAATTTTCCCCATGCCCTTTTGCAGTCCAATTCCCGTGAAACGCGCACAATAGAACCATGCCGCAATCCTCGCCCCAACTCGAGCCGTCCAGTGCCCGGACCGAGCTCCCCGCGATGTCCAAACCCAGAGTCTCAGCATGGCACCGGTCCGTATCCGCAGAGGCCCCCTCCAAGATTTTTCTATCCAACAGAAAGCTTGCACATTTTTCTGAAGTAGATTTTGCCATTGTTTTGCCTCGCACAACAAAGGGCGCTGCCGGGCGCACGCCGCGCCCTGGCCGCTTATTGACACGCCCCGCACCCTCGCGATGTAATCGTCTTGACGGGGATGGAGTTCCCCTTTAACCGCTGTCCCCCCTCTGCAACCGGACAGCTGATGACTCCTGGCAGGCTGTCCTGTCGCGGAGTCATGCCCGGCGCGATCCCTGCAAAGACTGAATCGGGAGAGAAGCAGGCGTCAAGCCTTGCCCGCCGTTGTCGGCACAGGCAGGTGCAGACGCTGAAGGGAGATACGCCTTGCTGAAATATCTGCTCATCGCCACAGGCGGGGCACTGGGTTCCATCGCGCGCTACTGGGTTGGGTCCATGGTCGGTGGCCGCATGGGGACACGCTTTCCTTACGGCACACTCGTCATCAACATCACGGCCTGCGTCATCATCGGCTTCTCGCTCACCTACTTCAGCAGGCGTGTCGAGCTGAGCCCGGCTTGGCGCTACCTTATCCCTGTCGGCTTTGTCGGCGCATACTCCACCTTCTCCACCTACGAGTGGGAGACGCTGTCCACCATGCGCTCCGGAGCCTTCGCCGTGGCCGCGCTCTACGCCGTCGGCAGTCTCGTGCTCGGCCTCGCTGCCGTCTGGTTAGGTTCCGCGTTGGCAGAGGCGGTCGCCTAGCTGTCCCTCGACGCAATACGCCGATTGCACTAGAATCGACCCTTGCCTTTGAGGAGGCAGCATGTTGAACCCTGGGAAAGCGATCAAGGTCACCATCTACCTGAGCGAGGGCGCAACCCACCACGGCGTCCCTGTCTACTCCAGCATCCTCGACTTCCTCTTTTATCGCGGTGTGGCCGGCGCCACCGTGACCAAAGGTATCGCCGGCTTCGGCGCAGATCACCACATGCACGCGTCGAACCTGGTCGACATCTCCGACCACCTGCCGCTCAAGATCGAGTTCATTGACACGCGGGAAAAAGTCGACGCGCTGTTGGGCAAACTTAATGAGCTTGCCGGCACCGGCCTCATTGAAATGCAGGAGACCACGGTGGCCAAGCCTGCCCAGGCCACTAAGGCCGCAAAGCCTATTCAACCCGCGCATTTGAAGATCCAGGGCAAAGCGCAGATGATGCGCATCTACCTCAGCGAGGAGGATCGGTGGAACGGCAAGCCGCTTTATAAAGCACTGGTGGAAGCCATGCGCGCCAACGACATTGCCGGCGTCACGGTCTATCGCGGCATCCTGGGCTACGGAGCGCACCGCCGCGTGCACAAGGAGACGCCTCTGCTCTCCTCGCACCACGGGTCTGTCATGTTGTCTGCCATTGACACGGTGGAAAAGCTGCGCGCTTTTCTGCCACTAGTTGACCAGATGCTGGAAGAAGGCCTCGTCGTCTTCTCTGACGTTGACATCATCAAGTATGCTTACCGCGCCCTCGACGCGACCGGGCTAACCGCTTCGCAAGCCGCCGGCGCAGCAGAGTAGAGATCATCTGCCATGAAAGAACAGTTTTCCGCGCGCATGGTGCGCATTCATTTCGGTGAGGACGACAAGTGGCAGGGCAAGCCCCTGCACGAAGCCATCGTTGCTCGATGCAAGGAACTCGATATCGCTGAGGTCATCGTCTTTCGCGGTATCGAGGGATACGGCTCCGGCAGCCGCATTCGCCGCTCTGGGCACTGGACCTTCTCAAAGGACGCACCCATCCAGGTCAGCATCATTGACTCAGACGAAAAGATCGCACTGCTGCTTCCCTTCCTCGATGAAACCATCCAGGAAGGTCTCGCGGCCTCTTCCAGCGTGCAGGCCATTCGGTATACGCGGGAGCCCTCGCCTACGGAACTGAAGTAAACGGCGACGCAGGCAATCCATCGCCGTTGAAGAGATTGCACTGCGGGCTGTTGGCCCATCCGTAGCGCACATACATCGGATCGATCACCGCCGGACTCGCGGCCACAACCGTTGAGCCGTCAATCTTCGCCATGGCCGGCGAAAACCTGCCATCGGAGCCCGCAACCTCAAAGCCCGTCACCTCGCCGCCGTTCGCTTTCAACCCCTTGGCATGATCAAACCAGACGCGAATCATTGCGCCCTCCGGCGTCGCCTGCCGGAAGAGCGGACCGGAGTCTTCCACCGTCTCGCCATAGCTGAGCACGCGTGCCGCAAGAGCCAGCCGATGCCCCACGTCCACCTTATCCGTCGGATGCACGTTGTCCGGGTTGCCAATGTCAATCGTCACGGCCATCGCCGTGTTGCTTATCTCCAGCGTCTTCAACTGCTGCTGGCGCAGCGCGGCCCAATCCTCTGCCGCAGTGGACTTGAAGTTGGAGATCTGCACATAGAGAAACGGAAAGTCGCCGATGCCCCACTCGCGACGCCAGTCCTCAATAAGCGTCTGCATGATGCGCTCATACAGCGGGGCGCGCGCCAGCGCACTGTTGCTTTCGCCCTGATACCAGATCACGCCGCGGATCGCCATCGGCGTCAACGGCGCAATCATCCCATTCCACAGCAGGCCAGGCGCCCAACTCTCCAGCGGAGGATGCCATGGAAACTCGGGAATCGGCTTGCCCGCGGCCTTGGCTTCTTCGCGCTGCCGATTTTCATCCTTCTCTTCGAGCAGCGCATCGGCCTGGCCGTCCGTCATCTTGCCGCGCGAAACAAACACCGGAGCCAGTGAGGCATCTTCTCCGAGCGCTGTCAGGCGCGTCCACGACTCGGCCACCGTGCCGCCCCACGTCGAGTCGATCACGCCCACCGGCACATGCTCGCGCTGCTCTATCTCCCGCGCAAAATACCATGCCACAGCGGAGAAATCCCGCGCCGTCTCCGGACTCGACGCGGCCCAGCCATCCGTATCGGTGTCATCCTGCGCATAGTCCGAGGCGCGCTTCTTCACAATGAGCAGCCGCAGATTGGAATCGGCAGCGCGCGGCAAATCCTGTGCAGCCGTAGCGGCCTGGCGCATGGCGAACTCCATGTTCGATTGGCCGGAGGCCACCCACACATCGCCCACCAGAATGTCATCCAGCGTCTGTACTTGCGCCGCCGGCCCCGCGCCACCCTCCGCCGCCGGTGTGCCCGTGACCGTCATCTGGAAGGGACCACCGGCAGTCCCCGGCTTCAGGTAAAGACTCCAGCGACCCAGGGGCCCTGCCTTCGTCTCGCGAGTTTGGCCCCGAAACGTCACCACCACTTCTTCGCCCGGTGCGGCCGATCCCCAGACATGCACCGTCAGGTCGCGCTGAATGACCATGTGGCTGGCAAGAATCTTTGGCAAAGTGACCTGCGCGGAAAGCGCCGCGCAGGGAATCAGCAAGAGGCAAAAAAAGCGCACCTTCAAGGGGAACCTCGACGTTGCAAATTGGCAGTGCTTTTTCCCCGCAACTGGAGAACGCGACACAATGCCGAGATAACGCTATCAGAATCAATCCGAAGCCGCCAACGCCACGGCAGTCCATCGCAAAAATTGGCCCAATTCCCTGCCTGCCGGGCAACTCTGCTCTCTCTCAAGGGTTCAAAATGAGTGTAACTTGAGCGCCAAACCTTGCTCCGGGTCAACACACTGCATCCAAATAAGTTAAGGCCTTGATGCTGCCCTTTTCGAGATACAGGACAACAATCTGCTCGCTTCTCCTCTATCCGGCATACTGGAAGGAAAAGGAGATCCACGCCCGCTCAGAGAAAGCGAAGCCCCTTATGCGCGACCGTTACACATTTACCCTCGCTCTCCTGATCGTTGCGCTCCTTTCTCTGGTCTGCCCCTGCTGCCGTGCGCAGGCGGCGCTCCTGCTGGAGGAACCGTACGGCTTCTTTGGCGCGCTCAACCCCACAGGCCACACCGCAATCTACTTCGAGCATATCTGCGCCGAAACTCCAGTCCAGTTGCGCCCCTGCCAACCGGGCGAACTTGGCGCCGTCATCTCACGCTACCAGGGCATCGGGAACTACGACTGGCTGGCGGTTCCGCTCCTGCCCTATCTCTACTCCACCGAGAACCCCTCTGCCGTTCCGGCCCGCGTCGATCGCGAGACCGTGCGAAGACTGCGCGACAACTACCACGAGGCCCATCTGGAAATGCTTGGAATGAAAGTTCCCGAAGGCGATTTTTTTCATGGCGGGTGGTTTGAGTTAGTCGGCGTCGCCTACGAACGGCGCATTTATGCCTTCCGCTTCAACACCACCCGGGCGCAGGACGAGGCCTTCATCACGCGCATGAACGCAGGCGAAAACATCTCCCACTTCGATCTGCTCTACAACAACTGCGCCGACTTCACACGCGATACACTTAATTTCTACTTCCCCGGAGTCTTTCGCCGCAGCGTCTTTCCCGATGCGGGCATGACCACTCCCAAGCAGATCGCTTTCAAGCTGACGCGCTATGCTCACGGGCACCCCAAGACGCAGCTCAAAGTCTTTGAGATTCCTCAGGTTCCCGGCTATCGCCGCATGAGCCGCGCCAATAAAAGCATCTCCGAATCCCTGATGACAACCGGCTATGCCATTCCGCTGGTGGCCATGAATCCATATCTAGCCGGTGGAATTCTGGTGGATTATCTTGTGCGAGGCCGCTTTCATCTGATTCCCAAACACCCGGAAAAACTTGGCCCAACCGATCTTGCGGCATTGACAGTGACGGACAGGCCCGCGCAGAATCTGGAAAGCGCAAACATGCCACCCGCAGGAGCCGAGACAATGGACCTGCCCGACTCGCATACGAACCGCGCGGCGGCATTTGGGATGAAGGAGATATTGACCCCCCATGAGTAATGCACCGCAAAGCCTCAAGAACCACACCAAGTTCGACCCGCCGTTTCATTTCCTTCTGACCTGGGTGCTGCTCATCAACCTCGGCCTCGCCATCACCTTTCTTGTACAACGCAAAAATCTGCCGTCGGCGTGGTTCGTTGTGCTTTCCGTGGCAGCCATTGTTGCCCTCTTCCTGCTTCGCCACTACCCGCTTAAGGTGCAGGACCGCGTCATCCGTCTGGAAGAACGCCTGCGGTTGCAGGCACTGGCGCCGGCAGAGTGGCACGCACAGATTTTCCGGCTCTCAGAAGATCAGCTCATCGGCCTGCGCTTTGCAGCCGACGACGAAGTGGTGGATCTGGCCAAACAGGCGCTTGAGCACAATCTGAATCGCAAACAGATCAAAGAGCGCATCCGTAACTGGCGCGCCGACCACTGGCGCGTATAAGTAGATAGCGGATTGCACCAAGTGCACGATCCGACCAGTTTCTATCTCGGATCTCCTTGCGACCTGGGGTTGGCGTCCTTTCGTTCCTGCGGTGGCTCAGCGCCGGCCGGCGATTCACTGCCCAGTTCGTGCTCGTGGCGGTACTGCTCGACGGGCATCTTTCCATCCCACCACGCCCAGTTCATCGGATAGACATCCGGATCGAAAATGACCTGGTAGAAGTGCCATACTACGATCGCCAGGGTAGCCAGAATTGCCTCGTAAAAATGCACCGCCGTGGCCACGTCCAACCACCAGCGGGCCAGCAGGTCGCCCACCCACCCCTTGGCCCACAGAATAATGCCGGTGAGTCCCATCAGCGCAGTGCCCCAGACCAGCGCCCAGTATTCCGCTTTTCTCCGTACGTGAAGCGGCCAAATTTGGGCTTGCGGGCCGTCAGTCCAAGGTAATAGCGCAGGACTCCGAAGGCATCGAAGGCATCTTGCGGAGCAGACATCAGGTCGCGTATCAACCGGCGGCCATCGTGTGTGACAGCCAGGTAAAAGACGTGGTAGATGCCCGCGCCGATGAGAGCAACCCCAGCGACGCGATGCACGATGCTGCGCAGCTCTTCGCCCATTCCCAGCAGCTCTGCAAGCCACGAGCCAGGAAATCGCAGCGCAAACCCCGTAATGACCAGAATGATGAGACTTGAGAGCAGGATCAAATGCTGCCAGCGCTGGTTGATTGTCATGCGTACCATCATCGGGTTCTGCATGCGGCGCCGCGCAAGGGCCTTGCCCCGCCAGATGATTGCATTGTGCAGAAACATTGCCCCAATCACGATGAAGATCAGAGCAATATAAATAGGGCTCACCCAGCGCACCGCAATCGAGCCAATGTCTCTGGGGTGCACTCCGTCTTCCATGTGAACGCGCGTCATGGCGAAGCGCTGCGTGACGCCCTTGTGGCACTTGCCGCAAGTCGCATCCAGGTTGGCGCGATTGATGGTGGAGCGCGGGTCGCTTGATGGCAGGATAACCGGCCGCAGGTGACCGACCCGCCTTGCTTGCTTTTACATTTACGCTCCGCGCATACGACGCTTCGGCATCCTCATGACATTGGACACATGTAATCTTTTAGGGGGCGTCTCGTGAGGCGTGGCCTTGACGTCGCTGTGACAGTCGACGCGTGCATAGATCGAACAGTGGATGGAATGCTTCAGCTTCTTCTCATCCACATAGAGACTGATACTCTTGCCGTTTAGATCCTTGGTCAGAGTTGCATCAGCGTGACAGGCCAGACAGTCCTTGTCCCCGGCTTTCTGCTCGGCAGAGGCTGTCCAGGCCCAAGCCAGGACACAAATCACGATACTTTGGTACAAAATTCTGCGCGCGGCATTCACGGCATTTAGAAGATCCTGGCGAGCAAATCCGGCAGTGACTGGAGTCAGAGGCTTGTGTCGCACCATGCAGTGGTGACGGTATGTTGACGGTGGATACACGCATTTGCGCATGGATTCGCGCGCCGCAACGCTCGCAAACAGGCTGACACAGAATCACCGCCGCACCGGCTCCGCTGTGAGAATCGCGCGCCCGTTGCCCACCTTCGATTAAGTGAAGTACGCACTCAACGTGAGCACAAGGAGAGTCAAGCCAATGAGGATTGCAGTGAATCCTACAACCCGGGCGAAGTGGATCTGCCAGGAAGCAGGCGCCTGTCCTATGCGCGCATTCAGCTTTCCCTGCCGCGCAAGCCGTTGATATTCCTGCGGGCGCTTGGTCTTGAACTCCTCTTCACTTTCAACGCCAGTAAAGATCACCATGTCCATCGG
>JAJXXG010000421.1 GCA_021781255.1 Acidobacteriota bacterium | reverse complement strand
GTCATGGCGACACGGGTCTCTATCGCTGGGAGTTCGAGAAAGGCCGGAAGTCACTCTCCGTCGGAGTGAGCGGTCCATTGATCGTGGATGATCTGAGTCTCGTCGTCCGAGCAGCGCTGGAGGGCGTCGGGCTTGCTTATATGTCAGAGGAAGATGCAGCGCCGCATCTCGCCAGCGGTGCGCTGTTGCGCGTGCTGGAAAGCTGGTGCCAGCCATTTGCAGGCTTTTTTCTCTACTACCCAAGCCGACGGCAACAGCCGCACGCGCTCTCTGCATTGATCAATACGCTCCGGAAGTGAACTTCTCCGTAGGACACACACCTGCTACGCCCGCAGCGCTATGCGAACCCGGCACCACGCGCACCAGCTCAGCTCACACTGAGCCGCAGCGCGGCCGTCTGCAAGCCCCTCGCCTGCTGCTATTGCGGTCTGCGATAGAGAATGCTCTCCCCCTCCAGCCGATACTCTGCCGAGCACTGATTGCCCCCGCAGATCATCGTCTCTCCCTCGCACAGTTGCCGCTGTGTAATCAGCCCCATCGTGCCGCAGCGCGGACACGACATCACGGCAACGTATGGGTTCTGGGCATGCCCCAGCTTCGTCTTGTTTTCCAGTACAAAGACGGTTCCGGGGTCCATCTTTTCGGGGATCCATTCTTCCAGAAACTGCAAGTCGGCTGACATCCTGACCTCCCTCCTGGTCGGGTTACAGCGCAGCGTTTCAAGCTTCCCGCTGCTCCGTCTTTCAACTACAGCAGGCTGCGAATGGCTTCCCAGAGCGCATTCCGTCTCTGGTTGTCCTGTAGTGTTGCCGTATCCCCCTGCCGCCGTCAACCGGAATCATGCACCGGAGTAGCCAAAAGGATACCCTCATGCTCTCTCCTCAACGTCCAGCCACGTCTCTGCCGCCTCCGTTTGCATAGGCGTCAATCGCTTTATAGGTCTCAATGTTCCGCAGAATCGCCTGCACATACTCCCGCGTCTGCGTAAACGGGATGGACTCCACAAACTCATCCATCCCCTGATACGGGCCGGCGGCCTCCCAGTCAGCCACGCGATTGTCCCCTGCGTTATAGGCAGCCAATGCGTACTCCTGCACGCCCCCGAATCGCTCCAGCATCTTGCGCAGGTAGCGGGTACCCAGCTGGATATTCGTCTCTGGATCCAGCAGTTGGAATGTCTGAAAGTGCGTCATGCCCTCTTCCCGCGCCATCGCTCTGCCCACAGAAGGCAAAAGCTGCATCAGTCCATACGCGTTCGCGTACGAAACAACCGACGGATTGAACTCCGACTCCTGCCGGATCAGCGACGCCACCAGGTAGGGGTCCAGATTGTTTCTGGCGGATTCAGCCTTGATCGTGTTCCAGTAGGGCTCGGGATAGAGGATGTGCCAGTAGGGCAGCGGAATCGCGCTGATCGGAGCCGCTGCGGCATATGGCAATGCCCGCTTCAGCGCCCGCAGCGCCCGGAAGTTCTCGCCATACGACGCATAGATCTGCGCCTCGGCCAGCGCGCTCCACGAGCCGGAGTCTGGGTCCGCGGCAATCTCCCGCGGTATATATGCGTTCAACCCGGCATTGGCCAGCAGCTTGGCCTTGGCCAGATGATCGCTGTCATCCGGGAAACTCCCATCGAGCGGTGGCACCACGGGCGCCCGGAAGCGCTCCAGCTCCGGCACAGTCACCGGCGTCAGGTTGCCCAGCGCATCCAGCCGCTTTCTTGCCATCTGCGCGTAAAAGTAGTGGCGATACACCCGTATCACCGTGCGATAGTTGGCCGCTGCCCGCGCCGGGTTGTGGTCCAGGCTCTCATAGAGCCGCCCGCGCCAGTAGAGCGCCGCCGCCGTCTCGGTGTGATCGGGATACAGCCGGATCTGCTCATCGAACAGCCGCGCCGCATCCGTATACAGTCCCTCCCGATAACTCAGCCATCCCGCGCGCCAGTGCGCCACCGGCGCGTAATCATCCTGCGGAAAGCGCGTTGCCAGGTCCCCGTAGTACTGCACCGCGCGCGCATAGTCCCGTTTCAGCAGATACATGTTGCCGCTGGAAAACAGCGCTTCCGCCAGCCATTCGCTATGCGGAAAGCGCGTCTGCATCTCCGTCACGATGCTTTGCTGGTCGTTCTGGTCATCGCGATCCCGCGCCAGCTCCATCAGCAGATACAGCCGTCGCGCGCCGTTGTCGTCCTGCGTATCCGGCAAGGCTCGCACCTCGGCTGCCGTCAGCCGATTCAGTTTCAGGTCGCACGCAGCCGCCGCAACGGCAAAGCTGTTGCGCGCCTGCTCATCCAACCCCATCTTGCGGGCCAGCGCATGATATTGTTCGCTTGCCTCGTTGTACCGGTGTCCCCGGTAGTAGGCATCGCCCAGCCTGTGCAGTTCCGCCACGGTCAGTTGAGCCTCTGCTCCCTGCTCGGTCAGCCGCGCCCGCGCCACCTTGGCCTCTTCCGTCAGCGGGTGATCCAGCAGCAGATCCTTGAAGTCCTGAATCGCGGAGGTCGTCTGCCCTAGTGCCAGTTCCACTTGCCCGCGCGCCAATTGGTACCCCGGCCTGCTCGCCGCCGGTCCCCCGGCCGCTGCCGTCAAAACGCGCTCTGCCCCCGCTGTGTCCTTCAGACCCAGTAGAACGTTCGCCTCCAGTTCCGGGGTCTCGGCGACAAAGATGCTGTCGGGATAGCGCCTGGAAAAGCCGTTCAGCAGCGATTCTGCGGCAGCGTCATTCTCCGCCTCGTGATCCGCCTTCGCCGCCAGAAAATCCGCATAGTCCGCCAGCAGGCTGCCCGTGCTGCGCGCCTTGCGCAGGCTCGCCGCCGCCTCCACATATCGCTTGTCCAGCAGATACGCATTGCCCAGCGCCAGATACGCCGCCGAAGCTACCTCGCCCGTATGCTTCTGCGCATAGGCCGTCACCCCCGCGTACGCCGCCGGAGTACGCATCGTCATCAGTTGCTGCGCCATCGGACGCAACTCCTCTGACGCCACAAACGCCTTCCGGATGCGCCTGCCCCGCGCCGTCGGGCGGCGCTTCTGCCGCCGAGTGACCTTCTTTCCCCTGCTCTTTATCCTCTTCTTCGCGGCCTTCTTCTTGCCGGCCGTCGTGCCGGTCGTCGTCTTCCCCGAGCTGCCCGAGGAACTGTCACCAGCCGGAAGTCCTGCCACCGGGGCTGTCGCAATCAGGGCCGCAAGCAGCCATGCCGCCATGCGAGCCGGAAAGAAATGCGGTTTAAAAATGGATACGGCCCTCATAGATTCACTTTAAGCTGCTTCCGTACTGTTCAGACGTACTGGAACCAGTGACGTTACCGCCTTGCCCGGCCCGCTCGTCCCATTCCTGCCCTTGCCCTAGGATGCCTAATTCCACATTCAATTTGGTTTCTCGCTCCCCGTCCGTTAAACTGGTCTCGCAGATTCCGGGAACAAAGTTTCGCGCGGCAACCACGGAATTTTCGCAACCAACCGCCATGTCGACCATCCAACCTATTGCAGGAGAAGACGAGAAGCACCCTGACATCGCCCTGGTCGAACAGGCGCGAAGTGGGGACGTCTCGGCCTTCGATACGCTGGTTCGCAAATACGAGCGGCAGGTATTCCGAATCGCGCAGCACATCACCCAAAACCGCGAAGACGCGGAAGACGTGATGCAGGATGCGTTCCTGAAGGCATACGAAAAGCTCGACCAGTTCCAGGGGAACTCGAAGTTTTACACATGGTTGGTTCGAATCGCGGTCAACGAAAGCCTGATGCGCCTGCGCAAGCGGCGAACAGGGAAAATGGTCTCCATCGACGAGGACGTCGAGACCGAGGAGGGCAGTGTTCCTCGCGACCTCGCCGACTGGGCTCCCGATCCCGAGCAGAACTACAGCCAGACCCAGCTCGCCGAAATTCTGCGCAAAACCATTCAGGGATTGCCGCAGGGATTCCGCATCGTCTTTGTCCTTCGCGACGTCGAAGGACTTTCAACCGAGGAGACGGCCGAAACACTCGGCCTCAGCATCCCGGCCGTCAAATCGCGCCTGCTCCGTGCCCGGCTGCAACTGCGCGAGCGCCTCAGCCGGTACTTCCGCCGGAAAAAGAGCCCCAAGGCTACCGGAGTTGAAAAGTGACCTGCACTGAGTTTCTTGCCCTTCTTGACGACCTGATTGACAACTCGGTGACCGCCGAGACCCGCGCTGAGCTGGAGCGCCATCTGCACGGCTGCGAGCATTGCGAGGTCACCCTCAACACCACCCGCAAAACCATCCAGATCTATCGCTCGCACGAGATCTACGATCTGCCCCCCAGGCTGCGCGAGCGCCTCCACGCCGCCATCATGTCCCGTTGCAAAAAAGGCTGCTGAACCGCCGCAAAGTTCGCCAGTTTCAATTCCTTAGATATCCATCCTGCTTCGGACTCCTCTTTCGCAAAATCTCTTGCGTCTGCCACAACTTTCTTGCGAAAACCTCGTCCTTGTTTACAGCAAGCCCAGAGGGCCGTTCCCCAACGGCGTATCCAATCGTTCGAGAGAGCCGAGAATGCAGCATCTTCAATCGCCCATTGTCGCGGTCCTGTGTCTCAGTCTTGTCTGCCCTTCCCTTGCACCCGCACAGCCGTCCGCGTCACCACGGGCCAGCTCTGACGCGCGCCCGGCCTATAAGACCAGCCAGATACAAGGGGATCAGCGCATCCTTCACGCTCTCAACCGATTCACCTTTGGCCCTCGTCCCGGCGATATGGATGCAGTCCGCGCCATCGGTCTTGAGGCTTGGTTCAACCAGCAACTGCATCCGGAATCCCTCGATCAGTCAGCCCTGAACGCCCGCCTTGCTCAGTTCCCTGCCATGCAGTGGAGCACCGCCGACCTGCTGTATCGCATGCCCAGTAACGCCATAATCCGTCAAGCCATCAATGGCCGGTTTCCGATCCCGAAAAGCGGTGCTCTCCAGGCCGTTTATGAAAACCAGATCTATCGCGTTGAAGCCCGCCAGCAGCAGATAAAGGCAATCTCTCCCTCCCCGCAGCAACCCGCAGCAACTCCCGGCCCACCCAGTCCCGGCATGAGCATGAATGCCGACGCCGAGCGAGCCGAGAATCCTTCCCCCATGAGGAAGGAGCCCGCAAACAACGCCGGCAACACCGGCAATGCGTTCGATACACCCCTCCCCACACCAATCGATCCTGCCTTCCTCCAATCGATCCTTGCGCAGCCGCCTCTCCAGCGCGTCGCCACCCTGGCAGCCATGCGGCAGCCGCAATTCGGCAACCTCCTCCACGCGTTACGCCCGCCCCAGCGCGCCGCCCTTATGGCCGGGCTTACGCCGGAGCAGCAGGAGCTTCTCGGCGATCTCGAGAATCCCCAGCGCCAGGTCACAGAGGAACTCCTTGCTCAGCGTCTTGCCCGCGACATCTACTCAACCGCCCAGTTGCAGGAGGTGATGACCGACTTCTGGCTCAATCACTTCAACATATTCCTGCACAAAAACGAGTCGATGCCTTACTACCTCGCCAGCTATGAGCGCGACACCATTCGCCCCTACGCGCTGGGCAAATTTGAAGATCTGCTTGAGGCTACTGCGCACAGTCCAGCCATGCTGCTCTACCTCGACAATGCCAGCAGCATCGGGCCCGATTCCCGCGCCGCGGAACGCGCGCAGGCTATTGCATGGCGGCGGCCATCCAATTCGCAAAAAGCCCCCGAAGGCCTCAACGAAAACTATGCCCGGGAGCTGATGGAGCTGCACACCCTGGGTGTCAACGGCGGATACACACAAGCCGACGTGATCCAGGTGGCGCGCATCCTCACCGGCTGGACCGTCGATCAGCCGCAAACCGGTGGCGGATTCCTCTTTAACCCCAATCGCCACGAGCCCGGCAGCAAAAAAGTGCTCGGCGAAAAGTTCAAGGACGGCGGCGAGAAGGAAGGCATCCAGTTGCTTCATCTGCTCGCCACCCGCCCAGCCACCGCGCAGTTCCTCAGCCGGAAGTTGGCAGAGCGATTCGTAAGCGACAATCCTCTGCAGCCGCTCGTCGATCGAATGGCGCGCACCTACCTCGCCAGTGGCGGCGACATCGCATCAGTATTACGCACACTCTTTCACTCGCCTGAGTTCTGGTCCACCGCCAGCTACCAAGCCAAGGTAAAGACCCCCATCGAATTCGTAGTCTCGGCCGCACGCGCAAGCGATGCAGACATCACCAACTTTGGCCCATTGGCCAACGCCCTTCGACAGATGGGCATGCCTCTCTATGGCTGCGTTCCTCCCAGCGGTTACAGTTGGCAGTCGTCCGAGTGGGTCAACACCGGCGCGCTCGTCGATAGAATGAACTTCGCCCTGGCCCTCGCAGCAAACCGGTTTCCCGGTGTGCGAATCCACTGGAATCCTTCAGAGCCATCCGGCGACCCAATGCCAACACCCGAGTCGGAAGAGGCACGTCTTGAAACACAGATCGTTCCCGGTGGCATCAGCATCTCCACTCGCTCTGCGCTTCTGCAGCAGTTTGAACAACAGAACGCGCAGGCAATGCCCACAGCAGAAGAGCATCCCGTCTACGCGCAAATTCAGCCAAATTTCAATCCCCGAAATGCCGGCCTGATAGAGCGCAAGGATCAGGTACTCGCTGGACTTCTACTTGGTTCGCCAGAGTTCCAGCGCCGATAAAAGGAGGTCACCCATGCAAACAACGCGTCGATTTCTTCTCCGCAACGGTGCCCTGGCTCTTGCGGGTACCTCTGCGTTGCCCGGTTTTCTCGTTCGGCAAGTCCTGGCGCAAGCAGCGCCTGCGCGCAGGCAGCGTCTCGTCGTCGTCTTCCAGCGTGGCGCGGCAGACGGGCTGAATATCGTCGTCCCCTATCGCGAAAAGAACTACTACTCGATGCGCCCCAGCATCGCCATCCCTCAAAAGCAGGTCCTCGATCTCGACGGCTTCTTCGGCCTTCATCCCTCGCTCGCGACCATCCAGCCGCTCTTCAGCCAGGGTCAACTCGCCCTCATCCACGCTGTCGGATCACCGGACATGACGCGATCCCACTTCGACGCGCAGGACTACATGGAATCCGGTACGCCCGGAGTAAAGAACACGCGCGACGGCTGGCTCAACCGCGCCATGCAGGCGCAGGATCTGCGCCGTCACAGCGCTCACACCACCTTCCGTGCCCTCGCTCTTGGCGCTGACGTCCCACTCACGCTCGCCGGAAAGATTCCCGCCATCGCTCTCAACAATGTCAACGGCTTTACGATTGGTGGTCGCGGGCCGGCTCTCTCCCCAGCGGCCAGCGCGTTTCAGGCCATGTATGCCGATACAGGCGACCGCATCTTCCATACCGCCGGCGATGAAACCTTCGACGCCGTAGCCATGCTCCGTGCGGCCAATCCCGCGCAATACACTCCCGCCCCAGGCGTCGTGTATCCCAACTCGGAATTCGGCAACAACATGCGTCAGATCGCGCAGTTGCTCAAAGCCAACCTCGGCGTCGAAGTCGCATTCACAGACGTCGGCGGCTGGGATACGCACCAC
>JAJXXG010000459.1 GCA_021781255.1 Acidobacteriota bacterium | reverse complement strand
CTCGCCGCGCTTCACAAACCGGCCCAACTCCTTCCATGCGTGGAACCCGGCGACTCTGGTCGCTGTTGGCCTTTGTCTCGCAATGCTCATGATGTTGCCGAAAGAGTAACTATGGAAACGGGCCATCGCCGCGAGATACGCGGTCAATGTTTCGCTCTTGCCCGCTTCAAGCTGCTCAAGCAGGTAATCCACGGCCTGCTTGATGAGTTGCTGCGTGGGGTTATCGCGCTGCGTGGTGCGCTGCTGGTAGGGAGACTGGCTGGGCAGCGCCGCATTGTTGCTGTGCGGCGCGGTGGTGGCGGTGTTGCTGCTGGTGTAAGTCATGATGTTCGGCTCCTTCGGAGTGGGATTTGCCGTTTTTCAGCCCTGGGAGGGCTAAAAAAAGACATTCATTTCATGACTGGCGAAATGGGCGCAGAGAGGCGCTGTCAACTCCCGAAGCCCGCAAGGGGCGCGGAAGCGAGCACGGCGGTTCTTATGCCGCGCGGAGCTGCACAAGCGGAGTTGACAGAAGGAGCCGAACGAAGCCTATCGTTCGCCGGGAAATGAATGTCGAACCGGTGGTCCAGCCGAAGGCTGCACCGCATTGCTTTGGGGTGGGGCGTTACGGGGCGGGAACGGCCCCGTATGGATGGGAAGCGAAGAACACCAGTTTCACCGGCGGTCGCAGCGGGGGAAGGGGCAGCGCCGCCTTCCCACCGGAGAAATAAGCATTTTATTCAGAAGACACGAGAGGAGAATTATTTCTGAAAGAAGTACACCGAAATCGATAGCCCATCCATGACAGAAGCATTATCGTGACGGTTCAGGATGAAGCTGATTCAGGATCGATTGGAATTTCTGCGCGATAAGATCGGCGCCTTTTACTGGGGAATCAAGCGAAGACGCAAGCGATTCCAATTCAAGCCGCCATGCCGGAGGCAACGCAAAGGTTCGTGGCAATGAATGTGTGGCCCGCTCCGCGAAGACACGTTCGACAGCGGCCTGTGTTTGCTTGTAATCGAGTTGACCAAGAGCATCGATGAGAAGGATGTCGAGAATGTCGCGGGCGCGCCCCTCGGACGCAGGCCCGGTGCAGGCATGGAGTTTCTGGGCAACCTGTTCGTTCAGGTTGAGGCAACGGACAGGAGAGGTCACAGGGAGTCCCATATCCGCCAGACCGGTGATGGTTGGGGCTACAAGGTCGGCTTCCTCAATCCCTGGCGGGCCGAGATCGACATCGACAGTCTGCCAGCTTCTCGTCTTGTACTGAATGGCCACTTCAATACGCACGGTGTCCGCAAGTTCCATATGCAGGGGACTGGGGCGCAGACGGAAGGAGAATTCATCGAACCCGAGTTGAAGCGCGTCGGCGAAGCTCGACAAGCGATAGGCCCGATCGCCGTCAAGCCCCAGATCGAGATCCTTGGTGGCGCGGGCTGCGTTGGCAAAACGCAGTTCCATCGCAACGCCGCCCTTGAGGAAATAGCGGCCCAGAATGCCGGTCTGGATGGCGCGTTCCAGCACGCCGCACATCGCAAGAAACGAAACCCAGCGGCGCAACCGCTCCTGATCGAGTCCTTGTTCCCGCGCCACACGCGCCAGTGTCTTTTCAAGCCGCTCTCGGGGAATCGGACTCATGCCTGGTCTCCTTTGTGTTCCGTGGAAATTGCGCTCAGTCTGCGCGCGAATTGATCGATCTGGCGCTTCAAACGAGCCGCCTCGGCATCGCGAATGAATCCGGTCCGCTTCGCATCGGCGACGGCCTTCCGGGCCAGATCGATGCGGCCTGTCGTATCCAGCACATCCCGAATGGTTCTTGCCACCGTCGTGACGGCCAAACCTTCGTGCAGGGTCACATCGAGCGGATGAAGATCGCCGTGATGAACGGCAATCCACTTGGAGCGTTCCCGGCGAAGCCGAACAGCATTGGGGACTGTGATATGGACTTGTTGGGGATTGGCATCGGAGATTCCATAGAGCGCCAGCGCGGTTTCATGGGAGAGAGCAACGTCGGGCGATTCCGGTCCGTGATTGGCCTCGGCCCAGAGAAGGGCTTCCCTGTACTGGGAGAATCTGGACTGCGGGAAATGGGCAATTCGATAGACTCCGCGGGCGGTTCGCTCCAGGCGACCGCGCTGCGCCAGCCGTACAAGCACGGAATCAAGGATGCCAGCGTTACGAGCCTGCTTCGAGGTCAGCAGACCGTCGTTTTCTTCTGCAATCGCAATGAGTTCGTCCATTCGAGTACGCGGCATGATTCGAGTATGAATTTGCAGGGGCAAAATGTCAATATCGTTCCATATTGGAAGCATATTGACATATAAAAGTGTTGGATAAGTTGGTATGTTGTCTTGATTCATGCGGTTGCATCGGCGATGACGGAAACATGGAGTAGTGATTGGGGTCATATTCCAACCCCGATCCCTTGAGAAGTAGTAAACGCCTTTCCGATGTTGATTGCGGACGCTTTGCTCACATTGCG
Organism: Acidobacteriota bacterium; assembly: GCA_021781255.1. Next base: position 5,039 of record JAJXXG010000459.1, on the reverse strand, counting down.
GCTGAGGCTTTCGACAAGTGTACCGGCACTGTTTGTGAAAATCTGCGCGTCCTGCGAAGCGCGGGAGACGGAGACGTAGGCTAACCGGGTGTTGATGAGTTCCGGGTGAACATTGGTGTCCATGTTGACCAGAACGCGCTCCGAGGTGAGCCCCTGCGAACTGTGCGAGGTCACGGCGTATCCGTGATCGAAGTGCCGCATCTCCGCTGGATCAAAGGTGACCATCCTGTCCTTGCCGCCATCCATGAAGACTGTCATTTCGCCGTGCTTGCCGATCTTCTGGATGGTTCCGAGGTCGCGGTTGGCGACTCCCAGCTCACGATTCGGCGCGGTGAATTGCAAGCGGTCACCCACAGCAAATTCGCGCTCGATCTCGCGGTAAGCGGAGATACCGTGCAAACGAGCAGGATCGTAGGTGACCTGTTGGCCATCCGGATTCTCGACGGTCAGTAGATTCGATTTTGGATGGGTCGAAACCACGCGCGCGTAACTGCTCTGCTCGATACCGAGGGTCTTGCTGCCGCGCTGGTAGTGGAGCACGTCGCCAACCTCATAGCGCGCGGCCCAGGCACGGTCCGCGCCAGTCATATCGGAACGCGGAGCAAGCACGCGTATTGCGTGGTTTTCGGATTCAACGATGCCGCGTTCCTGCAACTCTGAACGGACCGCCTGATTGATCGAACAGCGCGAAGCATTGTCGGGTGAAACGATGATAGTATTGGCCGGATTGTCGGCATAGTTGCGGGCAATCGAGGCGATGCGTTTCTCAGGATCGGCAATCTCCGTGATGCGGCCCTGTTGTTCGAGAAGTGCGACACCTTCGGCAACTTCACCGCGCGAGAGATGCTCGACGGCGCGCAGTAACTCCGGGTCTTTCTGGCGCACTATTTGATCAAGTCGCGCCGTCTTCATTCCGGCATCGACCAACTGCTCAAAGGGTTTTCCGGCTTCGACGCCCTGATGCTGGCGCGTGTCGCCAATGAAGAGAACTCGGTCGCCTGGATCAAGCTTGGCAAGGAAATCGCGCACCTGCTTGGTGCTGGCGAGGCTCGATTCATCCACCATATATAGGTGGCGTTCCGGTGTTGGCTGCTTATGCCGAGCGAGGAAGCCTTGCAGTGTATCGGCATTGATGCCGGCTTCGCGGAGCTGATGCGCGGCGCGGGAGGTCGGGGCGAAGCCCTCGACAATCATCCCGCGCTGCTCGGCGGCCTCGCGCACGGTTTTGAGCGCGGTGGTCTTACCCACACCGGCGCTTCCTTGCAAACCTTGAATTCTGTCCCGCGAAGTCAGAATCTCTTCCGCCGCCGCCCGTTGCGAGGAATTGAGAATCGGGTATTGCGCGGTATGCGCGACGGCCTGCTGAACAGGCATGATCTGGTCGGCCCGGCCTTGGCCCTGGCGCATCTGCCGCAGAATTTCCTTCTCAGCATGGATGGTTTCCGCCGTGGTGAACTGCCGCGCGGAACCGTGCTTCGGTGCGGTGACAAGTTGAAATTCGCCGGAGGCCAAACGCTGTTCAACGCTCGCGCGAACCTGCGCATAGGTCGTTTCGCCCATGCCACGCCGCAAGGCGTCGCGGAAGAGGGCGCGCTCATCAGTGACGGCTTCACGCTCGAAGCTGCGTTCGCGGGCAAAGGTCACTGCCTCCTGGGCAGACTTCTGCACTTTGTCGGGAGTGCGCTCGGCCGATTTCTTCTGGCTACGCTCGCGGGCCGCAGTCACAACCTGATTCGGCTGATTTCCGAACTCGGCGGCCAGCTTGCGGTGCGCCGCGAGCACTTCGGAGGGCGACTGAATCTGTTTCTTGTCGCGCGTTGCGTGGGCGGCGATTTCCGCGGCCTCGTAGCGGGAGAGGCCATTCTGCTGCATGTGTGCGAGGATCTGATTCTGGCGCTGGCTCGAAGCGTCGAGATACTCTTGCGAGTAACCTTTGATCTCCGGCGCGCCGCTCCTGCCGGGGGCGATCTCATAGCCCAGCTCTCGCAACTGGAAGGTCAACTCCGATTGATAGACGGCCGTGGCGAATTGCTGCGACTCGAAGAGGCTTTGCGGTTGAAGCGCCCGCGTGGTTCCGTCAGTGCGCTCGGTGACATTGAAGATGACGGCGTGCGTGTGAAGCTGCGGAGCGGCGTAGCCATCGACGGGACGCGATGTGTCGTGCGCGAATTTCGCGACAATGAATTGGCCGGTGGACTCGGCGGGACGATTGCCGCCGAGCCGCGCCTGCGTGTACCGTTCCAACTCGCCAAGAGCGCTCGTGACCGCCTGACGGTGAGCCTCACGTACCCGGCTGTCGCCGCCGACAAGCGCCGTCAACGAAACCGACTTTGGCGCGCTGAAGGTCGCATCCCACCCGGCTCGATGCTCGACGGATTTGATGGTCTTTCCATTGGCGTCCTGATATTCAAAGGACTGCCGATGCTGAACGAGTTGCTCGCCGGTCTGCGGGTGCTGGCCATCCGAGAGACGGTGGAACTCATCGGCGCTGACGGCTCCCGTAAGTCCATATTTTTCCGCAAGCAGGCCCTGCCACTCGCCCTGCACGGTCTGGCCCTGGCTCCAATAGCTCTGGTCCGGCGAAGTGAATTCCTGGCGGTGGTAGTTTTCGAGTTTGCCTGCGGAGAGAGCTTTCGAGATTTTAAGCATGGCTCAGTCTCCCAATGAGAATCCGCTCTGGATTGCCTCGGCGCTTTCTTCGATGGCCTCCGGTTCTGACGCTTTCTTCGCCAGCGTCTTTGGATCGAAGCCGAGTTCATCGTCATCGAGCGGGCGCGGCACGAAGGCCGGTTGCGTTGCAGGGATGTCGTGGTAGGCAAATGAGAAGCAGGCGACATAGTTGCCGAGCTTCAGGTAGGCGTGCCGGTCGGGCAGGCCGGAGATTTCCGAGTCCATCACCAGTGGCTCAACCTGGCGCTCCAGCGTGAAGTTTTTCCCCGTGCGGCTGCCGTCGAAATGGGTCTGCCGCATCCGCTCAATTTCCACTTTGCCGATGGCGCTCGATACCCATTCGGCAGCCTTCGGCTCGGTGGTCTTGAGGAAGATTTTCGTGGCTGGCTGCGAGAGCATGACCTCGGCCATGTGGCCGTAGATGTACTCAAGCTGCGCCTTCCCTTGGAATCCCAGCACAATCGGATTTTTCGATTTGCGATTCTCGGTGATGGCCGTATGGAGTTGTGGCAGACGCTGAAGGCTCGCCAACTCGTCGAGCACAAACCAGACCGGGTGCTGGCCTTCTTTCGGCTCATTGAGCAGGCGCAAAACCAGCAGGTCAATCCACAGGCTGTGCAACGGGCGCAGTGCTTCGCGCTCGCTGGGTTTCGAGGTCAGAAATATCCAGCCCTTCCGGCTTTCTGACCACTCCGTCGCGCTCCAATGATTGCGGACTTTGTCTTTGCGCGGCAACATTCGCAGGCTGTCGGCGATCAGTCCGAGCGAGGCCAGGACGCCATTGCGTTGCTGTTGCGCTCCCTTGGCGATCATCGTCGCCATCTCGGTATTTTGCACGCGGCGGTCGATCTCGTCGGGGTTCGCCATCCACTCGACCAGTTCCTCGGGCGAGGGGCCGAAGGTCAGAAGATGCGCAAAGATTTTCTGCGGCGTTTCGGTAAAGAACTCGCCCTTCTTGTCTGTGGTCGGCTGGTAGAGCGAGGCCGCGATTGCCTTGGCCTCGGCACGGCGGCGCAACTCCTCGGCTGGCCCCCAGTAAGGGCAGCGGGCATCCAAAGGATTCAGAATGATGTCGCCGTTGTTGCCGTCATAGAACCGCTGAACGAACTCGCAGGCGGGATCGTAGACGATGGCAGAATGACCCCGCTCCTTGATCTGCATGAGAAGCTGCATGATGAGCCGGGTCTTGCCCGCGCCGGTGTCGCCCATCAACTCGATGTGCTGCCCTTCGGCAAGCCGGGGAATGCGCATGAGCGTCTTCGATTCGATGGTTCTGAAGCCAACGCCATCGCCTTTAATGGCGCGATTGAATCCGGTTGGAGTAACGCGAACTGGCCCCTTGAGCAGGCGACCGTACTTCATCTCGCGGAACCGTTCCACGTCTTTGCGCGCGGCAAAAGAGAGCACACTCAAGAGCACAGCAAGTCCCGCGAGCAGCGGCCAGCGAAAGACTCCGGCAACACCGTGACCGCCATAGACAAACTGCTGAAGGTAGGCATGGAGCGGGCCATTTCGATAGATGGTTTTCGGTCCGCGATAGAGGTAAACCATCCCGAAGGCGCGGGCGCTCGTGGTCAACTGAAGCGGCAGGGGGCGGGTAAATTCTATCGTCGTAACGCCCGGCTCCACGTCAGCAGCAGCGGCGGGATGTGCATGAAGATGGTCATCCGACACGTCGAGTAGCTGGTACTGGCCGGTCTGTTTCAAACCGGCCAATGCGCCTGACTGAATGTACGGCCAGAGGTCGTATCGTTGGAGCGGCGGCATGAACGCACCAATATAGATGCGCAGAAACACAACGGTCAAAATCAGTGTCAGCGTGATGGCCGCATAGCTATAGATCGGAGCCTGCGGCGGCGTAACGATTGTTTCCTTGCGCCCCCAATGCGTGGTGTTCATAGTTGTTCCGTACTCCTTTCCGCATAGCTGGCAAGAGCATCCTCCGCCGCCTTGCGCTTGTTCGCCTTCACGTAGCGAAGCATCTCCTTGAACTGATCCGCGGTCATTTTGTCGCCGCGCAGAAGTGGTTCGAGTGTGTTGATGAGCAGCAACCGGATTGCCGCAATCTCGCCCATAGCCGCGAGAGATTGCAATTGACTCGTGCCTCGGCCAAGTTCTCGTAGCACGAGATCGCGCAACCATTCACCAACGGCTTTTCCTTCGGCCCCTGCAGCAGCATCGACGGCAGCCGCTTCGGTGGTGGTGAGCTTGGTATTGAGTGAATGGTTTCGGCACTCGCGGCCTTTCACGGCCCCTTTGCGGCGCGTCAATTCGTTGCCTAGAATTGGCATGTGTAATCCGCTCCTTTCTGTGAAATCGCATGGAGCTTATGAGTTCCCGCGATTTCATAACCTGTTACGTTTCTAGAT
>JAJXXG010001170.1 GCA_021781255.1 Acidobacteriota bacterium | reverse complement strand
CCGGAATGGCTGCACGCATGACACAACTCCTTCAAGACCATGCGGCCACCATGGTTCCCGATTTCGTTGCTGCAATGTAACCCTCAAAAATCCCTTCCTCAGATCGCGAACCCCGGCCAAGGCCGGGGTTCTGTGCTTCCTGCCGCAAGTTGCCGGCCCTATACCGGATTCTCCGTGAGAAAGAGGTTGATCGCTCCGAACTCCTCTTCCGTGAGACGGAAGCTGAGTGCCGCGGCCGTCTCCTCCACCTGGCGTCCGCTACGTCCGCCCACGATGGCTGCGGTAACCGCCGGATTGTGCAGTGTCCATGCCACTGCCACCACCCCGGCCGTCACTCCGTGCCCGCCGCCGATTTCGCGCAGCAGTTCCACCAGGCGCATATTGCGGCTCAGTCGCGGCTCCTGGAACTCCACGTTCTTTCTGCGCCAGTCATCGGCAGGAAACGCCGCAATCCGCTCCGGCGTCATCTTCCCCGTCAGCAGGCCTGACAGCATCGGCGAGTAGTTGATCACGCCGATCCCTTGCGCCTCCGTGAACGGCAGAATCTCCTTTTCCACCGCCGGACGCAGCATCGAATAAGGCGGCTGCAGGCTGGTGATCGGCGCAATCTTCTGTGCGCGCTTCATCTGCTCCACGCTGAAGTTCGATACCCCGATCCAGCGCAGTTTCCCCTGTTCGCGCAGACGTGCCAGCGTCTCCCAGCCCTCCTCGATCTCAGGATCGGGATTCGGCCAGTGAATCTGGTACAGATCGATCGCCTCCACTCCCAACCGCCGCAGTGATGCTTCCACTTCCTCCACGATCGACGCCGCTTTGAGCGAGTTGTAGATCGTACGGTCCGCGTGCCACCGCATCGAGCACTTGGTAAAAATGTAAGGCTTGTGCGGCAGCGGCTTTACCGCCCGGCCGACCATCTCTTCTGAGTGGCCCAGCCCGTAAATCGCCGCCGTGTCGATCCAGTTAATGCCCAGATCCACTGCCCGCCGGATCGCGGCGACAGACTCGCTGTCGTCCTGGGGCCCCCAGGCGTATTGCCAGTCGCCCCCGCCAATCGCCCACGCCCCAAAACCGATGGCGGTCAGTTGCATGTCGGAGTTGCCAAGGCTGCGTAGAGTAGGTGAATCATTCGCTGTCGTCATGAGAAAAGCATAGTGCAACAGCCCATCTACCGGAAGACTGGGTAAAATGACGGCAACGCGGATTCTTTGCCCGGCACGTAGACTAAATGCTCCGTTTCAGGAGGAATCGTTCATGAATGCTACGGCCGTTGGCACTCCCCAGCCCGCAGCCCGGAACGTGGCCATCGATGCCTATCGCGGCTTTGTCATGCTCCTCATGATGGCCGAGGTGCTTGAGTTTGCTCACGTGGCGCGTTCCTTTCCCGGCAATCCTCTCTGGCAGTTTCTCGGTACCCAGCAGTCCCACGTCCAGTGGGTCGGCATGAGCCTTCATGACACCATCCAGCCCGGCTTCACCTTTCTTGCCGGGGTCTCGCTGCCTTACTCCCTTGCCAGCCGCAAAAACAAGGGCGAATCCTTTCTGCGCATGCTCTTTCATGTCCTCTGGCGCAGCCTGGTCCTCGTCGCTCTGGGAATCTTCCTGCGCTCCGCGGGCCAGTCCATCACCTACTTCACCTTTGAAGACACCCTCACGCAAATCGGCCTTGGCTACACCTTCGCGTTTCTTATCGCCTTTCTCAAGCCCCGCTGGCAGTGGCTCGCCCTGGCCGCAATCCTGTTGGGCTATTGGCTCGCCTTCGCGCTCTACCCCGCGCCGGGGCCCGGTTTTCCCTGGGCCTCCGTCGGCGTCGCTCCTGACTGGCATCAGCACCTGTTGAACGGCTTTGCCGCGCACTGGAACAAAAACAGCAACCTCGGCTGGGCCTTTGACACCTGGTTCCTCAACCTCTTTCCCCGCACCGCGCCATTCCTTGACAATGCGGGCGGTTACGCCACGCTCAGTTTCATTCCCACCCTCGGCACCATGTTGCTCGGCCTCATCGCCGGACGCTGGTATCGCGAATCCGCTCCCCGCATCCCCTTCCGCCGCCTTCTTCTTGCCGGCGTCATCCTCTGCTCCGCCGCGCTTGTGCTGCACTTCGCCGGGATCTGTCCCATCGTCAAGCGCATCTGGACGCCCTCCTGGACCCTCTTCTCCGGCGGCGTCTGCATCTTCTTTCTCGCCGCATTCTCCTGGGTTGTCGACGTCAAACAGCAGCGCCGCCTCGCGTTCCCCCTTGTCGTCGTGGGCATGAACTCCATTGCGGCCTACCTCATCGCCAGCCGGTGCAACGACTTTGTCGAAGGCAGCCTGCGCACTCATCTCGGTGCGCGTCTGCTCGGCATCTTCGGCCCGCCCGTGGAGCCGGTAGTCCTGGGTTCGTTTACACTCCTCACCTATTGGCTGATCCTTTACTGGATGTACCGGAAGAGGATCTTCATTCGCATTTAATCCCGGACCTCTCGCGCACTTGCCAGGTGCGGCCTCGCAGTCAGGCGCTGGTCCAGACAGAAGAGTGAAAGGGAAGATTCATCATGAGCTCAGGTGATTTGCTCTCCGCCGCGGACGTTACCCGTCGCCGCCTCATGCAGCTCGGCGCAGCCGGTGCCGTATCCCTCGGTGCGCCCCATCTTGCCCAGGCTGCCCAGGCCGCGGCTCGCCGCACCATGATCGACGTACCCTTGCAAAAACGCGAACCCCGCCTGGCATTGATCGGCGCCGGCGGACGCGGCACGTCGCTCCTCGGCCAGCTTCTTGCCGTCAATGCGCAGGTCGCCGCCCTCTGCGATATCGTTCCCGCCAAGGCCGAGCACGCCGCCTCGCTTGTCGCCGCAGCCGGGCAGCCGAAGCCCGCGCTCTTCACTGAGGGGCCGCATCACTACGAGGAACTCGTAAAACGCAACGACGTGGACCTGATCCTCGTCGCCACGCCCTGGGACTGGCATGCGCCTATGGCCCTCGCCGCCATGGAACACGGCAAGGACGTCGCCATCGAAGTGCCCGGCGTAACGACCATTGAACAGTGCTGGAGCATCGTCCATGCCTCTGAGCAGTCGAGGCGCCACTGCATCATCCTTGAGAACTGCTGCTATGGCTACAACGAAACCCTCATCCTGCGCATGATTCATGCCGGAATGTTCGGTGACCTGCTCTACGGCGAAGGCGCCTATATTCACGACCTGCGCGCTGAGCTCTTTTCCAATGCCGGCGAGGGGCTGTGGCGGCGCACCCAACACACCCTGCGCAACGGCAACCTCTATCCCACCCACGGGCTCGGCCCCGTCGCCAATTACATGGGGATCCAGCGCGGCGACCGCTTCGTCTCCCTCGTCTCCATGAGTTCTCCCCAGCGCGGTCTCGACCTCTGGCGCAAAGATCATCTCGCCCCCGGCGATCCGCGCTGGAGCGAGCGCTACATCTGCGGCGATATGAATACCTCGCTCATCAAAACCGCCCGGGGGCTCACCATCACCGTCAAGCATGCCGTTTCCACGCCCCATCCCTACGACCGCATCAATCTGATCGCAGGCACCAGGGGACTGTTCCAGGACTATCCCCCGCGCATTTACTTCGACGGCATGGATAAGGATGAAACCTTTGGCTCAATCGACGCCTACACGCAGTACCAGCACCCTCTCTGGCTACGCCAGGGCGAACTGGCGCGCGCGAGCGGCGGCCATGGCGGAATGGACCTCATCATGATCTACCGCCTGCTCCAATGCGTGCGTGAAGGGCTGCCGCCCGATCTCGACGTCTATGACTGCGCCGCGTGGGCCTCGGTCGCGCCGCTGAGCGTCGAGTCCGTGCGTCGCGGCAGCGCGCCCGTCGAGTTTCCTGATTTTACTGCGGGAAAATGGCGGCAGCGCCCCATCTCCGCGATCGCTACCCAGAGCTGATTCCTCCACCGGCGCGCATTCCTTGCGGTCGGTCACCGCCAATGGGGCCTGCGCGCAACGGCTTCGTCGCGCCGGCCTTTCACCACCCCATCTGCCGCATCCGCTCCAGAATGATTCCGCTGTAGTGGTCCATCCGGTCTGGGTGTCGCCGCAGTGGCGCGGGAAGAATTGCCGCCAGACGGGCCGCCTGGTCGCGGTTGATCCTGCGTGCTGACGTGCGATACCAGGCGTGGCTCGCCGCCTCCACGCCGTAGATTCCCGGCCCCATCTCAACCACGTTCAGATAAAGCTCCAGAATCCGCTGTTTGCCAAGCACGAACTCTGCAACAGGCACCAGCGTGAACTCCGCGCCCTTGCGCAGATACGAGCGCTCGGTGCCGAAAAAGAGGTTCTTTACCAGTTGCTGCGTGATTGTCGATCCGCCGCGAATCCGTCGTCCGCCTTTCATGTCATCCTCGGCGGCAATCTCGATGGCCTGCCAGTCGAAACCGTGGTGCTGATAAAAACGTGCATCCTCGGCCGCGATCACGGCGTGCTGAAGGTCGGGCGATATCTGGCTCAACGCGACAAACTGTTCATGCTTGCTGTACGGCTTCGCGTGTGCCCAGGACTCAACGCGGCGCTCGACCTGCACCGCGGTCGTCGGCGGGTCGATCCACTTGAGCGCCACCAGCCAAAGCGCCGCGAGCAACCACAGCCCCGCCAGTCCTAGCGCCAGACACGCCAGTCCGAAGCGCAACGATACCTTGCGCAGCCCGGACCCCGATCGTTTGCCCGGTTTTTCCGTCACCCTTCAGGATACTTGCCCGCCTCTGTCCTTTTAGGATCTTCCGTCTCAGAGATGGAGCCATCCACGCGCTCCCCTGGTCCCGCAAACTCTGCTGAATCTGCCCTCCTGCCTTATGCGAAAATTGAAGCTTGCACACGCAGTCCAGCTTTCGTCTGCTCGTGGTGCGGCTCGGCGCTATGGGTGATATCCTGCATGCCCTGCCGGCAGTCACGGCGCTCCGTCGCATGCATCCCTCCTGGAGCATCGGCTGGGTCGTCGACCCGCGCTGGCAGGCCCTCTTGTCGGCTTCCGGCAAGGAACCGGGATCTGCGACAGGTGCGTCTCGCTGCGCGCGAATGCCTCTTGTGGACCGGCTGCACTTTGCCGCGGTCCGCGAATGGAAACGGCATCCGCTCCGTGCCGCAACGCGAACGGCAATTGGCAAACTGCGCCAGGAGCTGCGCCAGTCTGAATACGATGCCGTGCTGGATCTTCAAGGCTCAATCCGCTCGGCCGTCATCGGCCGCTTGAGCGGCTGCGCCCGCCGTATTGGAGAGGCCAGCCCACGCGAGTGGCCTGCGCATTGGTTCTTCACCGAGCGCATCGTTACCCACGGCGCCCACGTCATCGAGCAGGACGTTGAACTCGCCCGCAATGTGGCGGGAGATCCACTGGAATTTTCCGTTCCGCTGCTGCCGGTCGATCCCGAGGCCGAGAGCTGGTGCGATGCATGGCTTGCCGCGCACTTCCAGCCGGCGCAGGCCCGATCCCTGGCTCTCATTACGCCCGGTGCGGGTTGGGGCGCGAAGCGGTGGCCGCCGGAGCGCTACGCGGTCGTGGCCGCAGCTCTCAGGGCGCGCGGACTGTCCGTTCTGGTCAATGCCGCTCCCGGCGAGGAGCGGCTTGCCGCGCCCATCGTAGCCGGCGGCGCTGCAATCTCCGTCAGTGCCACGCTGCCCCAGTTAATAGCACTCACCCGTCGCGTCGCTCTGTGCATAGGCGGCGATACCGGTCCCTTGCACCTCGCATCGGCCCTGGGGCGGCCGGTGGTAGGCATCTATGGGCCAACCGATCCCCGGCGTAACGGTCCATTTGGAGCCCCCGTCCGCGTCTTGCGGAACCCTGAAAGCCGTCGTGACCATACGCGGCGCGAAGCTCCGGAAGCTGGCCTGCTAACCATTGCGCCGGAAGCCGTGCTTCACGCCGCAGATGAATTACTCTCGGAGGAGAAGGATCGATGACTCCGCATTCCAATCCTCTAAAAGAACCCTCCGCCCAGTGGCAAACGTGGAAAAACGTGGCGCGGCGGATTCGCGTGCCTCTGGGATTCGTCACCGCTGCCCTGTATGTTTTTGAGGTTGCTCAACATCCTGCGCGCCTTGCGGCCATTGTCTGGAGTCTGGCCCTGGTCGTGCCCGGGCTGGCACTGCGCGCCGCGGCTTCAGGAACGGTGAAGAAAAATCGGGAGCTCACTGTAAACGGGCCATATGCCTTCACCCGCAATCCGCTCTATCTCGGTTCGGCGTTGATTGCTGCAGGTTTTGCGCTGGCCCTCCAGAGCTGGCTGCTTGCGCTCGTCCTGGTTGCAGGCTTTGCCGTCATCTACATTCCCGTGATCGCCGGAGAAGAACAGTTTCTCCGCTCCACATTTCCCGGGTTCGACGATTATTGCCGGCAGGTGCCACGCTTCCTTCCCCGGCTGACCCCAGCCAAAGCCGGATCAGGTAACTCGGCCGGCAGCGGCATGCGGCGGGGCTTTTCCTTCGCGCTTTACCTGAAGCACCGCGAGTACAATGCTGCATTAGGGGCTGCGCTGATTTATCTGAGCTTGCTCTACCTTCGACCGGCGCTCGAGCTGTTGCTCAGCCGGATACGATAAGCGGTTTCCGCATACGCAGCGTCCAAACCAATACGATCGGTCAAACCTACAAGGAGCCGTGCCGAACATTGAAGACACGCGCCAATGCAATCGCTATCTTTTGCCTCTTTGCTCTGGTGCCGCTTGCCCGCGGTCAGCAGACTGTCACGCTCCCTCCTCCGCGTCCCGCCTATAGCTTTCCCCAGAAACAAACCTTGACCTACGCGGTTGATTGGAGAGTGTTTCCGGCGGGAACCGCTGTCATTCACTTTGAGGAGGCCGGCGATCGCGAGCGCATCACGGCTTCGGCGGATACCATCGGCGCGATCAACCTGCTCTTTCACGTCGCCGACCGCTTCCAGTCCAGCTTTGACAGGCAGCACGGCTGCACCTACGACTTCGATAAGCAGACTGTTGAGGGCCGTCGGCAAGTCAACTCCACGTTGCATCTCGACTATGCCAACTCGAAATCCATCCTCGACGAGAAAAATCAGGTCACCGGGCAGACCAAGCACCTCGAAGCTCCCATAGGCGGCTGCCTCACTGATCTGCTGACCGGCATCTTTTACACCGCTTCGCAGCCCCTTGTGCTCGGTCACAACTTCATCTTTCCCGTCGTTGACGCCGCGCGCACTGTTCCCGTCACAATGAAGGTAGAGGGCCGCGAAGTGATCAAGACCGCCCTCGGGACCTTCAATACAATTCGCGTGCAGCCAACCGCCGATGCCGGGGTCGTGAAGAATCGCGGGAATATCTGGATTTGGTAAACGGACGATGACAGTCAACTGCCCGTACAGATGCGGGCAAGGCTCTTCTGGGGAACGATCACCTTCCGCCTCACCGCGATCGAGGCCAAATAAAGCCTGAAGACGGACGTGCAGCGAGGACGTTTTTCACGGCTCTGTTGAAACAGGGAATCGCGGGATCGAGAGAAAAAGGGATCGGCGAGTCCTCGCGGTTAAAGCTCGGACTCGCGCCCCT
>JAJXXG010001068.1 GCA_021781255.1 Acidobacteriota bacterium | reverse complement strand
AGGTGGGCCACAGGACGACGCCCGCGGCGACGCGGACGAAGCTGGTGCGCGCGTGGAGCAGGATGTGGCCGAGCGCCATGACGGCCAGATACCAGGCCCAGGTGGTGACGTAGGCCTGCCAGCGGAAGGCGTAGTGGTAGGTGAAGACGGTGAGGGCGTAGTCGGCGGCCATAAAGGCGGCCAGCGGGGCCAGCATCTCGCGCCAGGAGCGCCGCGCGCCAAAGTAGAGCAGGGCTCCGCCTACGGCGGTGAAATTGAGCCAGTCAGGATGGGGCATGAGACGGCTCAAAAGGGCAACGGCCAGCAGCAGATAAGCAGGCATGGACACCTCAGATTCAGGATTCCAGGGAGCGTGCCCTGGGGTTGGGAAGCATTATACCCATTCTGAGGGGCGCAGGGCAGACGGTCAACCTGAACCGCCGCGGCCATTGGCGGGGTGAACAAAAATTTTCATTGAGCGGGAAGGTGGGTTGGGCTGGGAGGTTGGGTGGGCTGGGAGGTTGGGTGGGCACGGAGATACGAGGGCTGGAGATTTGTGGAGGCTGGCGTGTTGGCTGAGTGCATTGGCGCTCGTAGACAAGCGAAGATTCTTAAAGCAAAGCCCGTTTATCGAGATTAATCTTGCAGATCGTGAGGCGAATACTCACCACGAAGGCTATTTTTATAACTGACAGTTATTTTTTCTCTTGCTTCGCCGACCAGATTGATGTACTGTCTACTCAGGATCGAGGCTGGTTTGGCCCCGGTCCTTGCAAAAGAGTGGAGCGAACTGCGAGGAAGAACTTGCGAATCGCTCAATCTAGCCTCTGCCGGTGAACAGAAAAACCTGGGCGTGCGGTCTGCGTTTCAGGTTCTGTGTTGCCGTGGTCCTTCGGGACATAGACACGCGCTGCTAGTCGGCGCGAGTCACGCCGTCAATCCCTCGCGAGATGGGTTGTCGTGCGTCGCGGGAGTCAGCCCTGATGTGCGGCGCTGGCGCTTCGCGGGAGAGCCGGGGGTCGCCGTAAGGCGGCCATCACGACTCCACTCAGCAAGGAGGCTGAATGAGCAAAAAGGCACGACGTAAGCAATGCCAAGCAGTCCGGTTGCTGGATCAAGCGGTGAAGCGTTATGTAGTCACCGCGCAGTCTAGCAGTTCGTATCAACCCAACACCGACACGTCGGTGGCAACGTTTGAGCGGTATCTGAAGCGGCTGGAGAAGCTCATAGATGTTCCAGGGGCGGCACCTCGGTTTTGGTCCCTGCATCAAAAGGTCTATATCCGGCTTCTGAAAGAGACCGTAAAACTGCGCGACTAACGTGTCGGTGATTCTCATTTTGAGGTGTTGTGTGACCTTAGGAAACGCAATCAAGCTGATCCGCACTGCCAAGGGTGTGAAGCAGCTCACGCTTGCGAAGCAGTTGGACGTTTCTCCAAATTACATCTCGCTTATCGAAAAGGATCGAAGAGAGCCAAGTGTGGGTTTCTTGCGAAAGCTTGCCAAAGAACTTGGCGTTCCTGTGGGCCTGTTTTTTCTGTGGCAGGACACGGACGACCCAAATCTCAAGACTCAAAACATGGTGGAGTTACGAGATTTACTGACGCGAATTCAAGCAATGTACCTTCGCAATCTTGATGCAGAAGATGAATACGCCGCTTAATCCAACGCGATTTTCCGTATCAAATGCGGATGAATTGGCCTCCTTGCTCACGACAGAGACCAAACAGATCGAGTGGGTGCTCTCACACCTGAACAAGCTTTACTATCGCAAGGATCGCCCAAAACCGAACGGCACATCTCGTACTCTGTGGATTCCCCGTCCACCCTTGCGGCCTTTGCAAGACAAGATCCAAAAAGAGATCTTGGCCAAGGTTCCACTTCCGATTTGCGTCCAGGGGGGTGTTTCAAAGCGATCCATCATTACAAACGCGAGGCACCATGTAGGGAAACCCGTTCTGTCCACCATGGATATTAAGAATTGCTTCCCCAATATTACCGTCCAGAAAGTACGCAGGGTTTTTGAGGAGCTTGGCTTTTCTGGCGATGCGTTGTCGATTGTTACAAAGCTTACCACCTGGGAATTTCAACTTCCCCAAGGACCTCCGACAAGCCCCGCCATCGCGAATCTTGCGCTAGCGAACTTGGATCGGCGCCAATTGGGTGTCGCGAAGCAGCATGGTTTTACCTACACGCGGTTTGTGGACGACCTCTCAGCTTCGGGCGGGAGACGGTTACGAAAGGTGAGAAACCTACAGGAGCGAATCGTCAAAGATGAGGGGTTTTCGGTCAAGCCGCTTAAGGACGGGCAGAAGAAGCTAATGTACCGCGAGCAAGATCGGCAGCAGGTGACGGGACTCGTACTGAACCAGAAAGTCAACCTCCCTCGCGAGAGGCGCAAGGAAATCATTGGCGGAACAAAAGCCGCACTGCGCGGAAAGGGAGAATTGAGTGCTTCGGAGGAGGGAAGGGTACTTTGGCTAGCGTCGGTTAATGCTAGTGCTGGAGCCGCCGTAGTCAAATCGGTAAAAAAGCAAAGGAAACAGCGATGAAGAGGTTGGTCCTGGACATTGAAACGATCCCCATCACCGGTGAAGAGACCACCGCAGAAGAGGCAAAAAAGGCTGCCCTGGACGCACTTACTGGTCGGATCGTATGTATTAGCTTCATTGTCGTTGATGAATTCAAGGCGCAATCCGCCGTGTCTATGGTGTCGGATGACGAGGCGAAACTTTTGATCGATTTCTGGTCAACATTGCGGCGGGAGAATATCAAATCGTTCGTGGCTCATAACGGCCTGAGCTTCGACCTCCCGTATATCTGGAAGCGCTCTGTAATCAATCAGGTCAACCCTTCAATTCAGCTTGATCTCCGCCGCTATCGCAGTGATTTTGTATATGACACCATGTGCGTGTGGGGGAACTGGGAACCTCGTGGCAACCCCTCGCTAAACGCTTTGGCACGTGGGCTCGGAATAGGCGCTAAGAGCGGTAGTGGAGACCAAGTACTTCAACTATGGCGTGAAGGCCGCTACAAAGAAATTGCTGAGTATTGTCTTCAGGACTGTTGGCTGACCTATCAATGCTATGGCCGCATGAATTTCTCGCCTACAACCGAGAAATCTTTGGTCGAGGAGAATATTCGCATCAGCGTTCATACAGCCCCGAAAGAGGCTATCGAAGCAGCCGCAATGTAACTACAGGCTGAATCTGTTCCATACAACCAGGTCGCGGGATCGGTAATGGCAAGTCGGCCAAAGTCCAGCGATCGAAAGACAGATCTGAAGTCAATTGGCGCGTACAGTTCAATGCGCTCATCCAGCCGCGCAAAGGTCGCTCTTTGCCGATGCGGGGGAGTGGCTGACCCTATTTTTGTTCGCGGCCGTTCATGAATTCGCCGGCGTCTTCGTGGCCATCGACGATGTAGACCCAGCCGCTGAGCGGCGAGGGGCGTGAGATGCCGCCGGTGCCGCGGAAGGCGTAGGCGAAGCGCAGGTCGTAGAACTCCACGGTGGTCCAGGTGCGGCCGGCCGCCAGTTGCGGCGGGTCCATGCCGGGGACGGGCTGCTGGCCTACGTCGCGGACGACGGCCCAGCGGCCCCAGTCGAGATAGACCTGGCAGAGGCGCGTTTGTCTGGCGGCCTCGACGGGCGGGTGGCCCTGGTCTCTTGTGAAAGTTTATCCGACCGACGGTGCCCCCGGTCCCTCGCTGGGTTGCCCCGTCCTTTGCCCCGGTGTTGGCGAAGGGCGGGCCGCAATGAGAGCTGGCAAGAGCCTTGTTCGTTCAGGCATGCGCCTTCCACACCCACAAACTTTCCTCCTTCCAATTTGCATATAATTTCCCCACAATCCCGCACAATGGAATTGCGTCAGAAGAAATCTGTCAGGAATGTCCCCGGTCTAATCTGTCGGACATCCCCCCGGTCCGTACCACCACCAGCCCCCCCTCCCCCCTACCCCCCTTATTTATTTGCAGTTTTCCACAGCAAGCTTGCAGAAAATTACGCAGAGCCATGAAGCAGGAACCTCCTGGCGCTGACCCCTGATCCCTGATCCCTGACCTCTCATCCCGCCGCGTGCAGATATCGCCTGGCAAACTCCAGAAACGCCGGCCAGTTAGGCGCGGGCGTGTGTCCGCCAGGATGCTGCCGGAACGCAAGGTCCCCTTGCATCAGCGCCGTCTCCATCGGCGGATACTGCGCGGTCCCAAGTCCCTCTTTCCCCAGAAGCCGGTACACAGGCCCAGCGGCCACCTCCGCCAGAAACATCCCTTTCGCATCGGCCCAGGCGTCGCCCTTCGGGTTGGCGTAGCCGTCGCCCACGCTCGCGCCCGCGCCAATAAACACCGGCCGCGGCGCGCACAGCGCAATCAGCTCGTGGTTGTCTACCGGCAGGTCACCCGGCGTCAGCGGCCCTGCATACTTCAGAAAATTCCCCGCCATCCAGTGATACTCAGTCACTGAAGCCAGGTTCGTAATCTGCTCGCCAAAGATGTGCCGGTACAGCTTCGCTCCGCCCTCACCCGACGAGCTGATGTACGCGATCGCAAACCGCGGGTCATACGCCATCGCCACCAGCGCCGTCTTCCCAAAGCGCGAGTGCCCCGCAATCCCCACCTGCTTCGCGTTCACCGCCTTGTCCGTCTCCAGATAATCCAGCGCCCGGCTCGCGCCCCAGGCCCAGGCGCGCAGCGCGCCCCAGTCGTCCGGCTTGCGTGGCTGCCCTTTGTTCATCAGCCCGATAATGCCCCCGGTCAGCCCCGCGCCGTCATCCGCCTGATAGCTCGTGGGCTCCAGCACCGCGAATCCCCAGCCTTTCTCCAGCACCGGCTTCCACGCAACGCCATAACTCCCCGGCGCTCCCGGCGCCGCCTCCACGACGGGCCTTGCCACCGCGTGCTCAAAGTCCCTGGCGAAAGCCAGCTCCATCATCACCGGCACCGGCCCCGGCGCGTTGGCCGGCGTGGTCAGCATCATGTCGATGTTGACCTTGATTTGCGGATACGCTGAGTTATCCACGTGGCCCGCGAGCCTCTTGGTCACCACAGGAATCCCGCCATAGCTCTCACGCGTGCTGCTCACCACCTCCCACGTCACCCTGGGCAGGTTCGCCGGCGCACGCCCCAGCAACTCGCGGTTGAAGGCCGCCACAATCTCCGGCCGGCGCTGCTTCCACCACATCGCCGCCGTCGTCACACGCTGCCCATCCTTCATCACCAGCGGATCGGGCAGATTGGGATAGACGTTCGCCTTTGACTCGTCGTAGTTGGTCGCGTTGGCTGCGCGCGCGTCGCCCGAGGGAGCCGGCCGCATCTGCGATTCCTTGATGCCCAGCAGACCGAGCATCCGCGCGCGGTCCTTCTTTGACGCCGCCTGAATCGCCAACTGCTCCGGGGTGGATTTGAAAGCCGGCGCAGGCGGCGGAGTCTTGGCTGCAGTACTCTGCCCAGCCAGCCCTAAACCGCCCACATCAATCAGCAGGGCCAGCGCCAGCAGCGCAAACCCGCGGCGCATCGCAAGCTGCAACAGGGTCATCGGAAACCTCGTTTGGAGCCGCGCTTCAATGAAGAAACGCGAGCGCGGCAAGAATATGGATTTACTTCGATTCCCGCAAGCAGAAATCCCTCATAACTGCCGGAGAGCCGCTGCGCCGGCACAGCAGCCGCATGCCTCAAGTCAGCGCGCAATTCGCCGATACAACCAGTGGATCGCCTCACAGAAAGGGCTCCCCTGCATGGCATGGCTCAGAAATCTTCCTATCTCCCGCAAGTTCAACGTAGTATTCGGCTTGGTGTGCAGTCTGTGCATCCTGCTGGGCATCTTCACGTTGTTCAGCTTTCGCGATATCGCCCGCAAGAGCGCGGACGTCAGCGAAAACTCCTTTCCGTCCCTCATCCATCTCACGGAGATTCGCACCGGCCTCAACGTCATTCGGCGCGCGGACCTCGACCTGCTGCTCTGCCAGACGCCCGCGTGCATAGCCAGCCAGATCGCAAGGCACCAGGACGGCATCGCCCAGTTCCAGCAGGGCGCCCGGGCCTGCGAGCCGCTGCTCGCCTATCCCCAGGAACGCGAACTCTTTCAGCAGCTCTCGACCGCGTATGAAACGTACATCGAAGCCAGCAATCGCGGAGTGGCGCTGATGTCCGCCGGCAAAACCGGCGATGCCCTGGACGCGCTCTCCTCCGACGCCATCAACAAGTCGTTTCAAGCAACGCTCGACATCACCAACGACGCGGTCGAAATCAACACCCGCGGCGGCATGGAAAGCGCCCGTGGCGCCACCCTGTCCAGCAGCCGGGCCACCTGGATCAACGCGGGCATCATGGTTGCCATCGTCCTGCTCTGCGCGCTCGCGGGCTACGCCCTGAACGGCCTCATCGCTCCTCCGCTGCAGGCAGCCACCGCGGCTCTTGAGCGGGTTGCCGCAAAGGATCTCAGCGTCAGCGTCGATGTCATGGGAAACGATGAAATCGGGCGGCTTTCCGCCGCGCTCAATACCAGCGTCGCCGCTATCCGCGAGGTGCTGCAATCGGTGGCGCGCGGCGCTGAGATGCTCTCCGCCGCCACAACAGAGATTAGCGCCCGCTCCGTGCAAAGCGCCGGCAACGCCAACAGCCAGTCCAGCAAGACCAACCAGATTGCCGCCGCCACCCAGGAGATGACCGCGACCATTGGCGAAATCAGCCACAACGCCGAAAGCGCCGCCAGCGCCAGCCGCCGCTCGGCTGAAAACGCCAATCAGGGCGGCGCCGTGATGCAGGCCGCCTCCGTCACCATGGAAAAAATTGCCGATGCCACCGGCACCGTTTCAGAGAAAATGAATTCCCTCGCGCATCGCTCCGACGAGATCGGCAAAGTGGTCAGTGTCATTCAGGAGATCAGCGAGCAAACCAACCTGCTGGCCCTCAACGCAGCCATTGAGGCGGCCCGCGCCGGCGAGCATGGCCGCGGCTTTGCCGTTGTCGCCGGCGAGGTCCGCCGCCTCGCCGAGCGCACCAAAAGCGCAACCGAGGAGATCGCCAGCACCATTCGCAGCATTCAGGAAGAAACCCGCAGCACTCTGCAAGTCATGCAGGAGAGCCACACCGCCGTCGAAACCGGCATGAACGAGACAGCACGCGCCCGCAAGAGCCTCGAAGCCATCATCGAGTCCTCCCGCCAGGTCGAGCACCAGATTCAGCTCATCGCCACCGCCGCCAACCAGCAGACCTCTGCCTCCGGCGAAATCTCCGAGTCCGCCGGCCAGATATCTCAACTGGCCATCGAAAACTCGCAAGGCGCCGAAGAGGCCGTCGAAGCACTCAAGAACCTCGCCGCGCTCGCCGGCGACCTCGACGGCATGATTCGCCAGTTCCACCTCGAAACAGGAAGGCAATCCGGCAACAGCACACTCGGTCCGGGCGAGTTGTCCCTCCGCTTCGTCCAGCATGCAGCCCGCGCATAAGCCCCGCCGCTTGTCACGCCCATCCTGCTCATAGCCCCGGCGATTCCAGGTGCGCCGGGGCCTTTTTTCGCCCGACATGCGC
>JAJXXG010000411.1 GCA_021781255.1 Acidobacteriota bacterium | reverse complement strand
GGCGACATTCGCATTCACTGAGTCCTCCTCGGCGAGGCTTGTGCGATACCAAGGGCGAGCCTCGCCACTTTTTGTGTTTGCACTTCCCCGCTCCGCATCTCCGCATTTGCATGGGACAACACGCACCAACTACAGTGTTGGACTAAATCCTGCTGCATGCCTTCGCGCCAGGTGTAACCGGGTGCGGAGAGTTCTGTTTGTGCGGAGTTGCCATGACGCAATCTGTTGCGAATCCCTTTCGCGTGAGCACTGCGCTGCTCACACTTGCCATCGTATTGGTTGCGCCATCGGCGGCCAGGGCGCAGGCAGTCAAGCTTTCGCCTGCAACGATGCCCGTCGTGGGCACGGTGAGTGAGCGGTATCAGTCCTACAACATTGAGATGGTGGAAGTGACCGGCGGACGGTTCTGGGCGCCCTACGATGCGAAGACCGAGGATCCGGCGCACGCTGCGCAAGCGAATCCGGGCGGACTGGCGGCCACGGCCTTTCGTTATCGTCCTCCCATTGACCTGGGCAACGCACGGCTGCGCAAGATGGCAGCGGCACTAGGGCCGGCGTATGTGCGTGTGAGTGGCACGTGGGCCAACTCGACATATTTTCAGGACTCCGATGCGCCAGCTCCGGCCACGCCACCCAAGGGATTCAACGGCGTGCTGACGCGGCAGGAGTGGCGCGGCGTAATCGACTTTGCGCGCGCGGTGAACGCGCAGGTTGTCAGCTCATTTGCCATCAGCGCAGGCGTGCGGGATGCGAATGGCGTGTGGACTCCGGTGGAGGCCACCAAGCTGCTGCAATACACGAAGAGCATCGGAGGCAGCATTGCCGCAGCGGAGATGTTCAACGAGCCGACATTCGCCTCGATGGGCGGCGCTCCGCAGGGCTATGACGCGGCGGCGTACGGACGCGATTTTCGCGTCTTTGATGCCTTTGTGAAGAAGGCCGCGCCGAAGATGATTGTGCTGGGACCGAGTTCCGTGGCCGAAGTGGGCGCGCTGTCCGCGGGCTTCCCAAACGCGCAGATGCTCCACTCGGAGGACATGCTGAAGGCGGAAGGTCCGGGGTTGGACGCCTTCTCGTACCACTTTTATGGAGCCGTTTCAAAGCGCTGCACGATGCTAGGACCAGCTTCGCAGACATCGCCCGAGGAAGCGCTGGCAGAGGAGTGGCTCTTCCGCACGGATCGTGATGAGGCTTTTTACGCTGCGCTGCGCGACCGCTTTGAACCGGGCAAACCGATGTGGCTGACGGAGACGGGCGAGGCGGCCTGCGGAGGAAATCCGTGGGCATCCGATTTCATGGACTCCTTCCGCTATCTGAACCAGCTGGGCACGCTGGCCAGGAAGGGCGTGAAGGTGGTGATGCAAAATACGCTTGCCTCAAGCGACTACGCGCTGATCAACGGTGAGACGATGACGCCCCGGCCGAACTACTGGAGCGCCGTGCTGTGGCGCAGGCTGATGGGGACCAAGGTGCTGGACGCCGGCGCCGCCACAACGCCGGACCTCTACGTGTATGCGCACTGCCTGCGCGGACATGCGGGAGGCGTTGCGGTGCTGGCCATTAACGCAAGCCGTACGGCGGCGCGCGAGCTGGCGCTGCCCGCCAGTGCCGAGCGTTACAGCCTGACGGCAGACAATCTGATGGACTCGACGGTGAAGCTGAACGGAGCCGAGCTGAAGCTGACGGCGGGTGGCGATCTGCCTGCCATGGCGGGAGCGCCGGAACACGCGGGCAACGCTGCGCTGGCGGCGGAGAGCATCACGTTTTTTGCCATACCGGAAGCACAGAACAAAGCCTGCCGCTGAGCGGGGCCGCGACCACGGGCCGGGCACGCGGTCGCGGAATGGCTTCCGTCCCTTTAAACTGGAAGCATGATTCGTGTTCTTCGCCCTGTGCCTATCGACTCTTTGAAGCTGCTTGTCTTTGACCTGGACGGCACGCTGATCGACTCTGCGCAGGACCTTTGCAACAGCGTGAATGCCACGCTGGTCCATTTTGGCCGCCCGACTTTGCCGGATGCGGAGATTGCGGGCTTTATCGGCAATGGCGCGCTGATGCTGGTGCGCCGGGCGCTGGTGGCCGGAAACGGCGCACATGTGGATGAGGCGTTTCTTGCGCAAGCGCATGCGTACTTTCTGGACTACTATCGCGAACACAAACTGGACTACACGTACGCGTATGAGGGCGTGCTGGAGGCGCTGGGCGCACTGCGCACGGTGCACGACCAGCCCGGCGCGACGGCCCGCTCCATGGCTGTGCTGACGAACAAGCCTGTGCGCCCGGCCAAGGCAATCTGCGAGGCGCTGGGACTGGCGCCCTACTTCCTGAACATCTACGGCGGCAACAGCTTTTCCACCAAGAAGCCCGACCCGGAGGGCCTGTATGCGCTGATGCAGGAGGCTGGCGCGCGCCCGGACGAGACGATCATGATTGGCGATAGCCAGGTGGACGTGCAGACGGCGCGCAATGCAGGAGCCTGGGCACTGGGCTGTACCTTTGGCCTGTCTCCGGAGACGCTGCAGGCCGTGCCGCCGGACATTCTGGTGGACTCACCCGTGGACTGGACAGAGGCGCTGACGCCCGAGCGGATCGGCCTGCAATCGTAGCACGGCGGAAAGCGTACACTATTGGCCGTACCTCGCTGTGACCCGGGCTGTGACCCGGCTCGTGCAATCTGGCCGGAACTATTCGCAAGGTCGATGCGTACAGCGGGATGAGGAACTATGAAACTCACACGCATTCTCGCCAGTTGTCTCCTGTTCGCGGCCTGCGCCTGCATGTCCATCTCCGCCCACGCGGCCCGCGATGAAGTTCAGTTCGGCAGCACGATCCGCGTCTCGCCGGGAGAGTCGATTCACGATGCGGTGTGCTTCTTCTGCAGCGTGCAGGTGGAGGGCACGGTCGATCACGACATCGTTGTCTTTTTCGGCAATGTGCGCATCAACGGCCATGCGAATCACGACATTGTAAACTTTTTCGGCAGCGTGCGCGCGGCGGACAACACGTCGATCGGGCATGACCTGGTGAGCATGGTGGGCAGCGTACACCTGGGCGAGAACGTGACGGTGGGCAATGACGTGGTGGCGATCTTCGGCAGCCTGCACGCGGCAGACTCCGCCTCGATTGCCGGGAATCGTGTGGTGCAGCCGGCGTGGCTGCTGCTGATTCCGCTGACGATTGTGGGCCTGATTCTGGTGGCCATCGTCAGCGCCGTGCGCGGGTATCGCCGCCGCAGAATGTTTGCCGGGTATCCGTTCCCTCCCCCGCCTCATCCCTGAGGCAGGCTTTACGCTAGGTTCATGGAATCTGTATCTCTGTCGCCGCGCCCGCTGCGCGTTGTGCTACCCGGCGGCAGCGGACAGGTGGGCCGCATGCTGGCGCATTATTTTCAGCAATGCGGACATCATGTAACGGTGCTGACGCGGCTGCCGTACACGGCTCCGTGGCAAACGGTGCATTGGGACGGCGCGCACATTGGCCCGTGGACCGAGCATCTGGAGGGCGCAGACGTCTGCATTCATGTGGCCGGGCGCAGCATGAATTGCCGCTATACGGAAGCCAATCGGCGAGAGATCTATGCGTCGCGCATTGGAACAACGCGGCTGCTGAACGCGGTGGTTGCGAACCTGGCCGAACCTCCGCGCGTGTGGCTGAATGCATCCACGGCGAACATCTATCGCCACGCGCAGGACCGCGCGATGGACGAGGCGACGGGGCAACTGGGCGGCAACGAGACGGATGTGCCGCGTGGATGGCACTTTGCGGCGCGCATGGCGAAGGACTGGGAGGCCGCATTTTTTGAAACGTCCACGCCGCGCACGCGCAAGGTGGCGCTGCGCATGGCGCTGACGCTGAGCCCCGTGCCGGGCAATGCGTTTGCCACACTCTCAAACATGGTGCGCCTGAGCCTGGGCGGAACGCAGGGCAACGGACGGCAGTTCGTCTCGTGGATTCATGAAGCGGATTTTGCGCGGGCCGTGCACTTTCTGATGCTGCGCACGGACCTGGAGGGCGTGTTCAACGTGGCCGCTCCGCATGCGGTGCCGAACCGCGAGTTTATGGCCGCGCTGCGCGAGGCGTGGGACGTGCCGAACGGCGTGCCGGTGCCGGCTCCGTTGCTGGAGATTGCGGCGTTGCTGCTGCGCACGGAGACGGAGCTGGTGCTGAAGAGCCGCCGCGTGGCACCGGCGCGGCTGCTGCAGGCCGGGTTTGCGTTTCAGTTTCCGGAGTGGCCACAGGCCGCCGCAGACCTGGTGCGGCTGTGGCGGCTGCGGAGTGCGTGAGCGCAGTTACTGCTCCGGTGTGATGTCGGTGACGGGCAGATCCCAGTGCGCCACCAGAATCTCAAACCGGCGCTGCTCCTCGCGCTTGTAGGTGGCCTGATCCGGCCAGAGCTGCTGGATGAACTTCTGCTCGTCGGGGTTGGCGGTGGTGGCCACGGTGGAGTTGCGATAGCGAATGGTGACGCGATAGTCCCAGCGGCCATCCTCGGTGGTGTGGTATGCGGGAGACTCGATACGCACGGAGAGCATGCGGCCGCTGGAGACGATCTTCTTGAGCAGCGGGTAGTGATTCTTGAGGAAGAGATCGAGGAACTCCTGCTGGTGGCCCCACTGGACCTTGTAGTAGTACTCGACGGTGTAGGGCTGGTCTGCGGCGCCCTGCGGCGGCGCGCCCTGCGCCAGCAGCTGCGGGGCCAGAAAGGCCATGACAAGAACAAGAGCCAGGAACAACCTGCGCATACATCCTCCCTGCGGTTCCTCGTGAGGAATTTGCGCCATTGTAGCGCGGAGAGGCGGGCTGCGAGTTTCTGCACCCTTGCCGGTTCCGGATGAATCCAACGCAACACAGGAGAAATTTCCCCAATGTCACACAAAGTTGCACTGATTACGGGCGGAAATCGCGGACTGGGCTTCCAGACCGCACTTGATCTGAAGGATGCCGGCGTAAAAGTTGTCCTGGGTTCGCGCAATAAACAACAGGGCGAAGAGGCTGCGGCCAAGCTGCGCGCATCCGGCGTGGACGCGGAGGCGCTGGAGCTGGACGTGACGAACCGCGCGCATCACAAGGCTGCCTACGACTACCTGGCTTCGAAGTACGGACAGCTGGATATCCTGGTGAACAACGCGGGAATCGCAGCGGGACCGTTCCCCGGCGATGGCCCGGAGCACAGCGCTTCAGATGTTTCGGAAGATGTGCTGAGCAAGGTGTTTGACACGAACTTTTTTGCGGTTGTGGCGCTGACGCAGACACTGCTGCCGTTGCTGAAGAAGAGTCCGGCGGGACGGATTGTGAACCTGTCGAGCATTCTGGCCTCGCTGAAGATGCACGCGGATCCCAAGTCGCCGATCTACGATGCGAAGTCGTTTGCGTATGACGCGTCGAAGACGGCGCTGAATGCGTTCACGATTCACCTGGCGTATGAACTGCGCGGAACGAATGTGAAGGTGAACTCCGCGCACCCCGGCTGGGTGAAGACGGACATGGGCGGCGAGCAGGCTCCCATGGATGTGAGCGAGGGCGGAAAGACCAGCGCGGCGCTGGCCACGCTGGACAACGATGGACCGAACGGCGGGTTCTTCCACATGGGCAAACCGCTGCCCTGGTAAGCAACGCGCTTTGCGGCGGGGCATCTTACAAGATGAGGATGCCCGGCGGTGGAGCGTTCGAATACATTTCGATGACATGAGCGAGCGCTTGGCCCGGACTGCGGGTGAGGCGCTCGCCTTTTTTGCGTGGCGCGTGCGTTTGCGCAGTGGTGAATGCGCGGGACATTGACGGGGCGGCTGGCGCTGCGCGCTACAATGCAGACGCATTGACTTTAAGAAGGAGAGTTACATGAAGAAGCGTTGGGTCAAGGTGGCGGTTGCAATCGCGGCGGTCTTCCTGCTGGTGGTGATTGTGGTTCCCCTGCTGGTCAATGCGGACACCTTCCGGCCGCGGATTGAGACGGAACTCTCTGCGGCGCTGGGCAGGCAGGTTACGCTGGGACACCTGAGCCTGTCGCTGCTCTCTGGCAGCCTGGTGGCGCGGGAGATCTCGATTGCAGACGACGCTGCGTTCAGCGCGTCGCCGTTTCTGGAAGCGAAGTCGCTGCACATTGGCGTGGAACTGGGACCGCTGCTTTTTCATCGCCAACTGCGCGTGACGCGCTTTCTGGTGGACTCGCCCGCGATTCAACTGATTCACGCGGCGAACGGCAAGTGGAACTTCTCCAGCATTGGCGAGGCCTCCACCGCGAGCACGGGCGCGAAACAGCCGACCGCGCTGCCGGACCTGACGGTTGCGGAGTTGCAGATTAAAGACGGCAAGGCGACGGTGTCGTCGCTGCCGGCGACGGGCAAGCCGTTTGTGTACTCGGGGATTAACCTAACGATTCGGAACCTGTCGTTCACGCGGTCGTTTCCCTTTGAGCTGGCCGCCAAACTGCCGGGCAACGGAAGCCTGCAGCTGAAGGGCGACGCGGGCCCGCTGGCGCAGAAGGATGCCGCCGATACGCCGTTCCGGGCGACGCTCGATCTGAAGCAGTTCAATCCAGTGGCCGCGGGCGTGATTGATGCCGACAAGGGCATCTCCATGGTGGTGGATACGACGGCGCAGGTTGCCTCTGACGGATCGAACCTGACGAGCTCGGGCAAGGTTCAGGCGGCGAACCTGCAACTGTCGCGGACGGGGTCGCCGGCGCCGCACCCGGTGAATATCGACTACGAGGTAGCGAACAACCTGGAGGCGCGGACGGGACAGGTGAAGGACCTGGCCATCCACACGGGCGCGGTTGCGGTGCACGTGAACGGCGGGTTCCGGATGACTCCGCAGAATGTGCTGCTGGACCTGCATCTGGCGGCGCCGAATCTGCCGATTGACCAGGTGGAGGAGCTGCTGCCGACGGTTGGCGTGCGGCTGCCGAGCGGCTCTTCGCTGCACGGCGGAACCCTGACGGCCAACCTGGCCATTACAGGACCGGCGACGGCCACCACCATTGCAGGGCCGGTGGAGATTGACAACACGCAGCTGGCGGGATTCGACCTGGGATCGAAGATCCAGGGGATTCACGCGGCGGGCAGCGGCGGCGGAACGGCCATCCAGACGGTGCGCACCAACGTGAACTCCTCGCCGCAAACGACGCAGTTCACCAACATCTATGCCGCGGTTCCCCAGATTGGGACGGCGACGGGCAGCGGCACGGTTTCTCCGGCGGGCGAGCTGAACTTTAACCTGGTGGCGAGTTTTTCGGCCACGTCGGGCGTGGGCGCGATTGCGGGTCAGGCGGTGAGCGCGGTGAACAGCCTGATCGGCGGGTTCCTGCATCCGAATGCCAAGCCCACGCAGAACAACAGCATTCCGCTGACCATTACCGGCACGGCATCGAATCCGTCGATCCGGGCCAACCTGGGCGCGATGTTACGGTAGACGAGTTCGGTGGCGGAACCGAAGCGGACCAGATCAGTCCGGATTGAAGCTCGTAATTTTTCGCACGATTTTCTGTGGAAAACAAAATTTTCAGGGGGGGTGGGGTGTTAC